>DAOOQY010000666.1:0-3306 GCA_035389025.1 Verrucomicrobiota bacterium | reverse complement strand
AACCGGCTGAAGCCGGGACACCCAACCACGTCCGACGCTTCGGCGCGGTGTTCGGAGTACCGCCTTCAGGCGGCTCGTGGCCAAAATGAGAACCGCTGGCGGGGGGGCAACGCACTCGAAACACCCGTGTCTGTCTCACGTCCGCGACTACGGTTCATGGAAGAGCGCTCGCCGGCTGCTCTAAAACTCGGCTTGCCATCGGGCGGCGGCTGTGAAAATTTCGCGGCCATTCTTTTTATGGCGCACCTCAAATTGCACATACCGGGACCGGTTGAAGTGAGCGAGAAGACCTTCCGCGCGTTCTGCTCGCCCATGATCGGACATCGCAGCCAGGGCTTCAAAGACCTGTACGCAGGCATCCAGCCGCGGCTCCAGGAATTGCTCTACACGCGGCAGCCTGTCTACCTAAGCACGTCGTCGGCGTGGGGGGTGATGGAGGGGGCTGTTCGCAACCTGGTGCACAAGAAGGTGCTCAACTGCATGTGCGGCGCCTTTTCCGACAAGTGGAACGACGTCTCGAAACGCTGCGGCAAAGAGGCCGAGGCCCTGCAGGTCCCCTGGGGCTCGCCCATCCGCGCCGACGAGGTCGATCGCAAGCTGGCGACCGGAGCGTTCGATGCCCTCACGTTCATTCACAACGAGACTTCGACCGGCGTCATGAGCCCGCTGGCCGAAGTGGCGGCGCTCAAGGCCAAGTACCCTGACGTGATGTTCATCATCGACTCCGTCAGTTCGATGAGCGCGGTGAAGATCGAGTTCGACGCATTGGGCATCGACGTGCTGCTCGCCGGATCGCAGAAGGCCTTTGCCCTCCCACCGGGACTGACCGTGTTCACCTGCTCGGCTCGAGCGCTCGCCAAAGCCGCTGCGGCAAAGGACCGCGGTTACTACTTCGATCTGGTCGAGTTCCAAAAGAACGCCGCTCTGAGCATGACCCCCAGCACCCCGAGCATCGGCCACGTCTACGCCCTCGCCTCGAAGCTCGAAGACATTTTCGCCGAAGGACTCGATGCCCGCTTTGCCCGGCACGCCAAACTGGCCCGGATGACCCGAGATTGGGCGACCCGACACGGATTCAACCTGTTTCCCGACAAAGGTTTCGAGTCGGTGACGCTCACGTGCGTCAACAACGGCGCCAAGCCCGGATCGAGGACCGTCGACGTGCCCAAGCTGCAGAAACTGGTCAAGGATCAGGGCTTCCTCATCGATGGCGGCTACGGCAAGATCAAGGGAACCACCTTCCGCATCTCGAACATGGGCGACGAGACCGAATCGACCATGCAGGCCCTCTACGCGGCCCTGGACCAGGCGATGCAGCAGTTGTGAGGTGAACGCGGATCGCCTCAATCAGGCTTGATCCGCTGCCCTCTCGGGATCACGCTGCTCCGCACCGCATGGCAAGCAGCGACGGAACCTCGTCACAGTCCGCCGGGATGTCGGGCAAGAGGCCCGGGATGTCACGGGCCGCAGGGTGCGCGGCAACGAAACTCCACCACCGGTCGAACGTTCCCTGGCCGGAGAGCCTGCGTTCCTTTCGTTGGCGCCTGGCCTGGATTCTCGCGATCGCCGCGCTTCTGGCATGCGGCGTCCGCTGGCCGTGCCGGGCCGCGGATCCGCAGCCCCTGCTTCCCGGGCAGATTCAACAGCCACTCGGGATCGAGGACTGGCGTGCAGTGCTGCACAACCTCGCTCCCGACCTGCTGACCAACGCCATTGTGAGGCTGGTGGCCGTCCGTGCTCTCTTCGAGACCGGACGCCTCCCCGAGGAGCAATTCGCCTGGTTCGACCGCCCGGGTCCCGAGTTGCTCTCGACGGGCAATCTCGAGGGCTACGCCGGCGCGGCGCATCTCGCGGAGACTCTGCTTCAACTTGGATGCCTCAACGCGGCGGAGCGGCTGGCCTTCGACTCGATCGAGATGGAAGGGGAGAATCCCTCGGCCCTGCGCACGCTGGCCCGCCTGCACGTGGTCAGGGGATTGACCAACGCCGCCCTCGTTTTTCTCAATCGGCTCGAGGCCTATCCCGAGCAACAAGCCTGGGCACCGCGGTTTCGCGCCGCGCTGGCCGCCGACGCGCTGGCCACGACCGATCCCAGCATTCCGCGGATTCGCGCAAACCTGTTGAAGGGGGATCAGGTCGCCGCGGGGCTCACCACGGAACGGTTGCTGCGGCTGGCCCTCGAGTCGAATCCGACCAACCGGATGGCCTTTCAATTCCTTGTTGCGCATCAACTTTTTGAGCGAAGGCTGCTCCAGGCCATCCGTGCGTTGGCCACCTCGCCCCAGCCCCTCGACGACCCTCTGCCCCGCCATTACGCCGAAGCCGTGCTGCTGCACAGGCACGTCTACCCGGGCATCTCTCTCGAGGCCCTGGTCCGCCGCGTGCCGCCGGCGGTGGTGTCAGACTTCCAGCGGTTTCTGGAGATGTTGAAGCGCGGCGCGGCCTCGCCCGAACAACTGCGGTCCGAGGCCCGGCGCGAATTCGGCAAGACGTATTGGCACTACTATCTCCTCCCCCCGCCCGAGCCGGCAAGCCGGCCCCCGGCTTTGGACAACCCCAAACCGCATGAATAGCCACAGAATCCTAGAAACGTGCGGGGAGAAGGGCGCACAACACCTCACCTGACAACCACATGCTCGGGATTTCAAGGATTCTTGCGTGTGCCGGCCTGCTGCTGGCCGCGACCGGACAGGCTTCGAGTCCGGCCCTCCAGACAAGTCAGTCTTCGGACAACGCATCGCCCCCCGCCTCCGGCCAAAAGACGGCGGCGCCGGATGTTCCCCGATTGCCGCGCGTTGCCCCGGATTACCGCGATGTGGTGATTCCGCCCAATCTCGCGCCGTTGAACCTGGCCATCCGGGAACCGGGCATCGAGTATCGGTTGCGCGTCAGCGGCTCCCGCGGCCAGTCGCTCGAACTCCGCCAACCGCATCCGCACTTCCGCTTCCCGCCTGCCGCATGGAAGGAACTCCTTCAAGCCAACCGTGGAGGCACGCTGCGTTGGAACATTGACGTCCGCGACCCGTCGGGCGCCTGGATCGCGTGCGCCCCTTTCGAAAACACGGTCGCCCAGGACGAGATCGACCCGTATATCGTCTATCGTCGGCTCCTGCCCCTGTACTCGACCTACAAACGCCTCGAAATCTGGCAGCGGAACATCGAGACCTTCGAGGAAAAGCCGATTCTGCGCAACACCGCGATTGGGCGCGGCTGCGTGAATTGCCATACCTTCCAACAAGGCGCCCCCGATCGGTTCGCCCTGAGTTTCCGCGGCCGGTTCGGCACCCCCACCCTGCTGATCGAAAG
>DAOOQY010000665.1:0-3312 GCA_035389025.1 Verrucomicrobiota bacterium | reverse complement strand
CGGTGTCGTGTCGATCCAGCCGCCGGTGGCTGAGGGCGGGCCTCAGAGAGCGAGAGTCGGAGGGCCGATAGGCCGGGCGCCAATCATTGACGACGCGCGGATGTCTCGGCACCATGCGGGCACAATGACCGCGGGCAACACGTCATCCTCCCTCCCTCGCACAGCGGCAACAAATGGCCCGGGCCCCAAGGAGCGCAGTCCTGCGATCAGCATCAGCAGCCTGGACACCACGCGGCGTCGTTTTCTGACTCTGATGTCGGGCGCGGCGGCTGGGTTGGTGTTGAGCCCGCGGTGGCGCACGGTTTCAGCCCAAGACATCGCCAAGGGCAAACTGCTCCATCGCATCGACTGCACCCAGGAACTCCCGCCGGAGAGTTATTTCGCTCTCGGCGAGGCGACGGTTGTCGACGGTTCGATGGGACGCTATCGAGAGGCGCGCGGCAATCCGCCCATGGCCCGGTTCGGGTATCGGTTTTCGATTGAGCACATCGGCCAGCCGCATGTCGCCGTGATCCGATACCCCGACGACAAACGCCGCTACATGTGCATCAACGACGGCACGTGCTACGACCTCACCACCGGCGTGTTCACCGGCTGGGCGCAGCCCCTGAGCCACACGATGCTGGAACTGCGACAGGTGTTTTGGCCGCGGTGGAATGACTGTGCCATCGTCTTCATGACCTGGGGCGCGGGCGAGCCGGCCGCGGCGGCCTCGATCGAGGTGTACGAGCTGCCCGACCTGCCCCCGGCTCACGTGCCCGCCGATCCGGGTGACGGCACGCGCCGAGAGTTGGGTATTCAGTACGAAGACCCCTGCGGCACCGGCGGCTCGGAGGGAGCCATGTCTCGCGACGAGTGGATCGATCGCCTGGTGCGATACGCGCGTCACAGCGGCCAGAGTCTGTTGATCTACCCCATTGCGTGGTATCACGGCCCGCTGTTTCCCTCCCAACGCGAGCCGTCTGGAGCGTTTGATTGGGTGGTGGCGCGCGACCGCACGCAATACACGCGCTGGACGACCACGCCAGCCGACTGGTATGCGACACTGCTCGAACGGTTCGGCCAGGAAGGGCTCGAGTTCCAGGGAGCCATGACCCTGATGCGACTGGGCAGCCTGCTCGAGAGGATGAACATCGATCTCGACGCCATCAAGGGGGGCGCCGAGACTTACAATAACCTGCTGTGGAACAACTGTGTGCAATCGAGCACGAACGATTGGACGCCGATCTACAACGCCCGCAACTATCGAACGCTCGCCGCGGACAATCAGCACAGGAAACCGCTCGAACCGTGGGCGCAGAACCCGTCGCGGCTGGCCTACGGTGAGGTGGGTAACCCGGGCCACGCCGGGCCGATGTTCAACCCGCTGCACCCGGCCGTGCAGGAGGCGATCATCGGCCTGGCCCGTGAAATCGGCCAGCACTACGGCAAGTACCCGGCGTTCAAGGGCGTTTCCTTCAACATGTTCGCGTCGGCCATGCCTTGGTTTGGCTCGATCCATTCCGGCTACGACGATTACACCGTCGGTCGGTTTCAACAGGAAACCGGCATCGACGTGCCAGTCGACCCGAAAGCGCCGGACCGGTTTTCTCGCCGGTACGAGTTCCTCACGTTCGTCTGCCGGCCGGCGTGGGTGGGCTGGCGGTGCGCGAAGATACGCGATTTGTTCGGACGCATCCGCCGGGCTTTGGCCGAAGGGCGGGCCGATCTCCGCGTCACCGTGACGCTGTGGGATGAGACGTTTGTGAACTTCACCCGCGGCCCGATGCCGGCGCTCCAACTCGACGCCCGGCCGTCGATGTTGGAGCTCTACCGTGAGGCCGGCATCGACCCCGCGCTCTACGGCAACGAACCGGGCCTGGAAATCGATCGCGGCACGACGGAGGCGCGCGACCGTGGCGGCCACGGCAACGACGGCGCCGGCGCGCCCTTGGCCACCCAGACCATGTACCGCGACTTCGCCTTTCTCGACCAACCGGCCATCGACGCCTTTGCCCGGCTCGACCGGCCCGGCGCATTTCTCTTCAATTGTTGGGTCGAAGCCTGGGGCGATATGCGCTGGTTCCAGCCGGCCGACAACGACCCCAACCTGCCCGCAATCGCCGTCATGGACGGCCGACCCGCCGAAGGCATTTTCGGCATGAACTCGGCCTATCCCAAGGACGGTTTCTGGTGGGAGAGCCAGTTGCGGATCACACCCGCTTTTCAGGCGGGCGCGCATTTCCTGGAGCCTTATGCCGCCGCCGTGGCCGATCTGGACGCCTGCCGCATCACGCGCGGCGGCCTCTTTCTCGACAAAGCCCACACCGACCAACTCCGGCAATTTGCCCGGGCCTATCGTGCGCTGCCGAAACAGAAGTTCACCACGGTCGGTCCCAGCACCGATCCGGTGGCGGTGCGCACACTCGTGCGCGACGGTCGGCGCTATGTCTACGCGGTGAATCGTGATTACTACCCGATCAAACTCGAAATGACCTTCAGCGGCATGACGACCGGTGCCTGGGACTTGGCGACCGGGCTGGCGCTGGACATTCCGCAGCGATGGTCCTTTGTCCTCGGGCCTTATGAACTGCGCAGCCTGGCGGTGGCTCCGGACGTGCAGATCACGGGCTTCACGGCAACGCCCCCGGAGCCGATCGTGACGCAACTGCGCACGGAGGCGGAACAAACGCTCGTGGCGATGGCGGAAGCTCGAACCTCCGCCAACCGGATTCCCGGCCTGGACGAATTCGAACGGCGCATCCGCGAGGCGTTGGACGCCGGGCGACTGGCTTGGCTCCGTCGGGCTCTGACCAGTTATGTCGCGAGAAAATGCCGGGCGCTGGTGCCGTCCGCCTGAGCGGTTTGCCCAACAGGGCCTTCATCGAGCGACTCCAAACCGACCAAGCACCTGGCAGGGGACAATTCTGCCGCTCTTCGCCTTGAATGGCCACCGAGCCAGGCACACTCCAACCACGTCGAAAGAGCAGAGTTCCATTGGTTCAAGCGCAGGCTTGCTTTCGCGAGCCCCGCACGTAGCTTGGTGCCGTGACGCTGAAGTTTGAGGACATCGATTCGCTCAAGGCAGCTGCGATGCGGCGCTTCGAAGAGCGCGTGACGCAGGTTGATCCGGAAGTCTGCTGGGAGTTCGATGCCGAGGTCGCCCGGCTTGAATCCCAACTCGATCAGCTTTATGCCCTGACGGCGCGGATTGCTCGCAACGAGCCGGACGTCTCGAGGACCGCCGAGATCTGGGCCCGTTTCGTCGCGATCAGCGATGAGTTCGCCCATCGAGTATACAAGCTGACCCTTGAACATCCCGGATGCCGCGCC
>DAOOQY010000664.1:0-3313 GCA_035389025.1 Verrucomicrobiota bacterium | reverse complement strand
CTGGCTGTAGACCTCCTTGAACGCATCGCAGGCGGCGTGCACGGTGTGGACCTTGCCGACCGCGCCGGCCCAGACCCACTCGCACAACTGGCGGATGCTTCCGCTCGAGTGGCCCTGGTTGCCCAGTTGCGTGACGACTTTGTGTTCCTTGGCCGCGGCCATCAGAGCGCGCACCTCGCCGTAGGAATGGGCCAGCGGTTTCTCGCAGTAAACGTGCTTCTGACGCTTCATCGCCGCCAGAGCGATGATCGCGTGAGTGTGGTCCGGCGTGCCGATGACCACGCCGTCGATGCCCTTGCCCATCTGGTCGAACATCACCCGGAAATCCTTGAATCGTTTCGCCTTCGGGTATTGGGCGAACTTCTTGGCCGCGTAGTCATCGTCCACGTCGCACAGGGCAACGATGTTCTGGCCTTCCCCCGCCATCGCGTCGATGTCGCCGCCACCTTGGCTGCCGATGCCGATGCCGGCCAGGTTCAGCTTCTCGTTGGCGGAGGGCGCTCCGGCGCCCCGCGCGATCGAGCGGGGAAACAGGTCAAAGAGCAACACGCCCGCGGAGGAGCGGGCCAGGAATTGGCGTCGGTTCATAATCGAGGGATTCGAGCGGTCACATTGCGGTTCAGCACACTGCACAGAGAGCGAGTTCCGGTGTCACGGCGACAGGATGCGCCGGCCCGCAACGGTTGGCAATCCTCAACAAACGTGGCTCTGCTACTCAGACACTGGGGGGGAAACCGTTCGCTGACGATTGGCGAAAAGCGGGCGCAGATCCAGGGTTCTTGAGGGGACGGCCTGAAGACTCGCGTCCGAGTGTTCGTGCTTGCCCTCGCCCCGCGTCTCGTGACCCGATGGCTTGTGCGGACAGGCCGATGAATGACAACAGACGAGACCTGCGCGTCGTGGGTCAATACTACGTGAGCGGTGACGGTCACCAGCCTGAGCCGCCGCTCAAGGCGGCGGCAGATTCTGCAAGGGCGTCAGAAAGCCTTTCTCCAGCCGCTGAATTTGGGCCAACGCCTTGCGGCGGGCCACCCCTTCCAATTCGAGCACTTCCCGGGTGAAGCTCACCAAGGGTAACTGCGCATACGCATGCTGATGGTAGATGACCACTTACAGATCGTCGCCCGCGAGTTGGCCCAGGATCTGGGCCGGATACCGACCGGCCAACGCCTCCTGTCGGGCGGACCATGGTTGCCATAGCCGTAGCGTGCAGATCAACAGCACGAACACCAGGCGCACCATCACCGCATTGAAACGGCGCAAGTCAGAATCGGTCAGGTCATGGAAGCACTTGAACTGGCGGTAGCCGTCCTCACCCCTGGCCCGGCGGGCACGGCCAGCAGGCTCAGGATGTCCTCTCTGAACGTCGTGGCTGACGCTGGTCAGAGCGTACTGGGGTATGCAGCCTGGAGACCTTTCGCGCTCTGTCGAGCGCAGTCACGGCTCATGCCCACTGGGCAGTCCAAGAAGCAGCAGGTCGTTCCTGAGAAGCGGGCCGCCGGAGAACGCGAGGCGCAAGGCGGAGGTCCGGTGGAGCGACACGGTTCGGCGCAACATCACAACAAACCAAAGCCAAAGGCGAGAAGCGCCAGGCCGATGGGTGGCGCGATAAAGAGAAAGACAAAACCAACGATCATCAGGACGACACCCAACCGCGGTTGACTTGCCGATGGTTTGGGGTAGCAACTCTTGATCGGTCGCACTCCGCGAGGAATGGGGTTGTGACGCACATACCAGCCCGCCTTGCTGACGTCCATGAGGTTGTTTGGGTTCATATTCCTGCTCCGTTCATTGCACGTTGCGTTGTGCCGAGCGCCAAGCACAGCCACGCCGCGCGCCCAAGCGGCTCCGCGCGTCTTACCGCCTGACGACACGGTAGAACTGGAGGCTGGCGCCGGCCGCGATCGGGGTCTCGAAACGAATCTGGCCGTTCGCCCACTCCGGCTGAGCCGCGGCGTCAGTCCACGTCCGGAGGTCGTTGCTGATCTGGAGCGCATAACCAGCCAAAACATCCGGGTTAATGGGTTGGCCATCCACGCGGCCACACTCGAGCCGGATCATGCCCCCGGGCTGGAACGTTGGAGGAGCGAGAACGACATCTTGATAGAGCAATCGGACTTCACTGGCTGACAAGGCACGGTTGTAGATGCGGAGGTCATCGATTGCCCCGATCAGGTACTCCACTGAGCCTGGAATGTCGCGTCCGATTTGCAGCGGATCGTTGTTGACCGGAAGAGGTCCAGTATGCGGCCCACGAGTGACCTCCGTCCCATCGACGTATGCGACAAGCCCTCCTTCGCCGTACGTCAGCGCCCAGTGGCACCACCTTCCCAGGGGGACGGGGTTGGAAATCGCGCACATGATTCCATCGCCCAACATGACCGCGCTGACAGCCGTTCCGGCGCCGTAGGGATCGAAGCAATACTGTCGAGTGCCGGCGAGGTTGCTGGAATTCGTGGACTTGCAGAGCACCGGCGCCCACACGCCGCCGTCCAACTGGTCGATCCGCACCCAGGCTGCCACCGTGATCTGGGACGATGGAGACCTCAGTGATGGACTATCCTGCACCTCAATGTACTGGCCCCCGTTGAAATAGTAGGCACTCTGCGGGCTGCCGTACCTGTCCTCGGTGAGAACGGCGCCGTGAACCGTACTTCGGTTCTCATTGCCACTGAAGTCGTGTGCCCCACCGTTACACGTCAGGTGGAAGACAAGGCCCGGCTCGGACGCAACCCCCACATAAAGCCGGTTCAGAAACTCTCCGCCACCCGCAACCAAGCGCTGACCGTCACCCGAGACGGCCACCGTCTCCCAGTCCGCATTGGCGTCCCCTCGCGGACGCGTCTCCGACCAGGTCACCCCGAAGTCCGTGGAGACGTACAGCCGCCCTTGACGGACACCCGCCAAGATCGTCTGACCGTCAGCCGCGCAAGCAACATCGTACCAGTTTTGGGACGTGATTCCCGCAGGATGTCTCTCGGTCCAAGTCCCCCCTCCGTCCGACGAGGTGAACAGCTTGCCGGTGGCCAAAGGGTCTTGGAGTACGCTGTTGTAGGCGGCGAAGACTTGCTGGCCATCAGCCGAGCATGCCACCGCCACCCAGCGCCGGTCGGCCTCCCCATCGGGTTTCATCGCGGACCAACTGCTGCCGCCGTCGGTGGACACGACCAACCGAGAACTGTACTCAGCCGCCATGATGGTCTGGCCATCGGCGGACATCGCCACCGCACTCCACGCCACGTTGCCGGATAGCGGGGTAGTACTGCTCCAGGTCTGCCCGCCGTCATGGCTGACGCAGATGGGCCCAGCCCAC
>DAOOQY010000663.1:0-3321 GCA_035389025.1 Verrucomicrobiota bacterium | reverse complement strand
CTTCTTCTGGCGGGCGGCCCCGGCGATTTCCAGGGCGGGCAGACCGGCGCCGAGATAGGTGACCCGCCAGCCAAGATTGCCGGCCAGCGCGCCCACGAGCAGCGCGCCCATTTCATGAAGTTGTCCCGAAGGCGTTGCCACCACCAGGGCGGGCCCACCTTCGTTGCCCCCGAAGGGCTTCACGAGGCCGGAGAGAAACGAGCGAATGTGGCCCGTGGCGAAGTGCTCGTGGGCGGCCGTGATCTTGCCGTCCCGCCAGAGGTTGCCGAGCGTCTGCACCAACGGAGCGACCAAACGGTGGAGCACGCCCTGGACCCCTAGCTCCGTCGTGGCGCGCCTGAGCGTGTCGTCCAAAGCGCGCGCTTCCAGGGCATGCACGGATGTCAGGCACTCGTTCAGCACCGGCTCGGGTGCGGGCTTTGGCGCCGCTGACCCCGATGCTTCGAGTTTCAGACCGAGGGTGTTGGCTGTGAGCGCCCGGAGCCTGTCGTTCGAGAGCGCCGCCACCTGGCTGATGTTGTGTCCAGCTCGCGTGACATCCCGCAAAAGGCTCAAGCGCTCGATGTCCCCTTCTGAGTAGAGCCGATGATTGGCCGGCGTGCGCTTCGGATCCACCGCGTGGTAGCGCTGTTCCCAAATCCGAATCACGTGTGTGCTCAGCCCGGTCAGACGGGCGGCCAAGTGAATGGGATGATAGGCCTCAGTCATATCTTAGACAAGAATTATACATTCCAACCCTTGAAGGCAACAAAAAACACGATACATGGCTGGAGAATGCGAGCGTATCGCCAAAGAGAAAGTGGGTGACGCCCATTGACATTCTGTTAGTCTTAGACAAATATTATACATCCTGATTGGCCGATGGTCGTCGATCAAGTGTGGCAAAAGACAAAAACCGAAACAGATCGCATGAAAACAAATCGTGTTCTCACCGTGGCTGCCGTTGCCGCTGTCCTCACCGTCACGCCCAAGCGGGCTAATTCGTGTCATTGACAGCGTTATGAGTAATCGCCTCAAATCTTCGTTTCTTGCCGTTGCCACCTTTTTTGCCATGCACCTAACAGCCCAGAACCAGTCCGCGCTGCCCATCGCAGAGCCTGCAAGGTCCGCGGACTGGCAGGTGATCAATGACGATGTGATGGGTGGGATCTCGACCAGTCAGATGCGCGTATCGACAAAGGGCACGCTGGTCTTTGCGGGGAGAGTCTCACTCGAAAACAACGGCGGCTTCGCTTCAGTCCGGTCCGTGTCGGCCCTCCCCGACCTGACGGGCTGCGATGCTTTTGTAGTACGCGTCCGGGGCGACGGGCGACGATACAGATTCACCGTGCGGACAGAGCGCAGCTTGGACAGCGCGGTCTACCAGGCCGAGTTTGTGACCAAGGCGGGGGAATGGCAGGAGCACCGACTGGCTCTCAAGGAATTCGTGCCGACCTTTCGAGGCCGAGTGCTATCGGGCAGACCGCCACTGGACCCGGCGAAGATCGCCTCGGTAGGATTCCTGATCTCTGACAAGCAATCCGGTCCCTTTGGACTGGAAATAGACTGGATCAAAGCAGTGCGCCTTGCTGGCTGAAGGCAACCAGATTCGCATTGACCGCACCGCCGCTCCGGAACCGCAACGAAGCCGGCGCGAAGGTCGAGGGCAACCAGGGTTTCGAAGTGGAGGAGGCAGCGTGGCTATCCCACAACGAGGGCAAAGCGCGGCAGAGCGATCAGAACAGGAGAAAGTGAACCTGCACTCAACAGAGCGGTCAGGTGATCCGCCACTGACTTACGGCAAAGCCAACGAACAGCGTTCCCGGGTGGCTCAATACGATGTCAACTTGAAGAACCGACTGGTGCTCCCCGGCGCGTCGAGGTTCATCAGCACCGAGTCGTTGGGCACATTCGTCAGGCGCTGCTCGAACGACCATGTCCTCAAGTCGGGCGAGGAATAGAGCGAACAGGTGCGCCCGGCGGTATGTCGCCCGATAATCCGCACGCGGGTGTCGTATTCGATGCCGAGTGACGCCATGCGACCGCCCCAAAAGCGGGCGAGGTACGGAAACCGTGAATCGCTGGCGCCCACAAAGGCCCCCGCGGCCAGCAGCGTGTCATCCGGGAACATTGCCAAGGCCTGCACCTCGTTGGTGAAGCCTCGAGCCGGCCGGCACTCGGCTGCGAACTCCGGGTCAACCCGTCCGTTGGACATCAACCGCGCCAGTCCAGGCTGGGGCGAGAGGTCGAACCTGGTGAATGCGCCGCCGACTAACAGCCCTCCGTCCGGCAAGGCCAACAGACATTCGATCGGGCCATCCGGTCCGGCGCCAGGGTCGAAGGAAGGGTCCACTTCACCGTTCGAAGACAGCCGCGCGACTCCGTGACGCGCTTCCCCGGCAATCGTGTTGAAGCTTCCACCGACGAGCACGTTCCCGGCCACGTCAGTGCCCAGGCACAGAATGGCGCCGTCCGCCTGAATGGCCTGGTTGAAGGCGGGATCGAGCGATCCATTCTGGGTCAGGGCGTAGAGTCTCCAGGTCGGATGCGGTGGAACGATCGGGTCGGGTCCCGCGACGAACAGGCGGAGAGCGGGATGCGAGAGAGCGGCCGAGACAGCCGACAACGGCACGGGATTCGACGGGAACTCGCCATCCACGGTGCCATCCGCGAGCAAGCGGACCAAACCGCTTCTGGGCGCATCATTGAAGGATTGGAACAAGCCTGCGAGAACGATCTTCCCGCTGGCGACCTCCAAGACCTTCGCGATCGGACCATCGGCGCCAGTGCCGCCCGGATTGAACGCCGTGTCATACTGGCCATCGGGGCGCAAACGAGCGACTCGTCCCGCCGGCTGGCCCAGGAAGTTCGTGAAGGTCCCCGCAAGTAGCAGTCCGCCGTCCACCTGCTCGGCCAGCGAAAGCACTCCGCCGCTCCCGTCGGTGCCCGCACCTGCACGCGAAGCCAGAACTCCGGTGGCCTTGAGGTAAGCTACGCCATCGACGGGCCACCCTTCGTAGGTCGGGAACGACCCGCCGACAACCAGCGTACCGTTGGCGCGGCTGAGGACTGTCGAAAACGCCGTGCCCATCTCGGCCCCGGTATTGAAACTCGGATCGACTGCCCCAGCCCAATCCAGCCGCGCGAGCCCAGACTTTGCGAACGGCCCGACCCGTCGGAACATGCCACCTATGACGACTTGTCCCTCGCCCTGGAGACAAAGGCCGTAAACAACCGGCGGGTTCACACCTTGGGGCACGAACGTTTCATCGAGGGTGCCATCCGGGAGCGTTGTCGCTCACCAGAAATGACCCGGGTGTGCTCACGAAAAGTGACCTGCCA
>DAOOQY010000662.1:0-3322 GCA_035389025.1 Verrucomicrobiota bacterium | reverse complement strand
CCTTGGCCGCGCCCACATTCATCATCCAGTGCCATGCGTGAACGCGAATGCCGCATTGCTGGCCCATCCTGACCAACTCCTTGATGCGTTCCGGGCCATCCCCGGGCAGGAGATCCGTGATGCCCGCAGCGGCCAACCTGGCCATCCGCGCCAATTGCGCCGATTCCGCGCCCGACCCCGGCCCTCCCCAGGCCGCAAAATAGAATCTCTTGTCGGAGAAACTGTCGCCCGCCGCTGCGTTGGTCGTGCCGCCCACGATTGTCAGACTCGCGCTCGCGGCAAGAAGCAGACCGATGACTTGCACTCTTCTCACAATGAAAAAAATGGGGTTGTTCGTGTGTTTGTTCGTGGTGCGCAAAGCTTGCCCGGGAAGCATCGGCGGCTCAACGCAAAACCAACGGCCACGCACAACCAACGACCGCTGCCTGAAGCCAGGGTGACACGGGCCATCCCGCGGGAGGGAATGGAAGAAGAGGCAGGCAGGCAAAGCCCAGGCTGCTGGCCCGGATATCTCACCGATGGCGCGCGTCCGGCACCTCACACCTGCTTCCGGTGAGAAATGCGGGCCGGGGGTTTCACTTGGCGTACAGCCTCGGCAGGACGTCCCGGTCCGGCAGAGAGGTTCGGTACCCGGCGTCGCGCAGCCCCCTCACGATGCGGCTGAGGTGGTCCACGCCGCGGGTGCGCATCGTGAAATCCACCATCGCGGTTTGCAGCGGCTCCGCGCTGAAGGCGCGCTGGTGGTGGACTTCCATGATGTTGCCACCCTGCTCGCCGATCAGGCCGCTGACGCGCGCCAATTCTCCCGGCACGTCCCGCGTCTTCACCCGCAGCCGCACCAATTGGGCGTCGCGCGCCAGCCCGCGCTGGATGATGGACGAAAGCACCATCAGGTCAATGTTGCCGCCGCAGAGGACCAGCCCCACCTGCTTGCGGCGAAACCGCCGCCGGTATTTCAGCAGCGCGGCCAGACCGCAGGCGCCCGCGCCTTCCACCACGGTCTTCTCGATTTGCAGCAGCATCAGCACGGCGTCCTCGATCTCGCCTTCACCCGCCAGCAGGATGTCGCTGACGAGGCGTTGAACGACGCGCCGGGTCCGCCGCCCGGGATTTCTCACGGCGATGCCTTCGGCCACGGTAAACCGGTCGCACTGGACGGGTTGTCCGGCGATCCATTGCGCCATCGCGGGAAAGCGCTCCGACTGCACGCCGAACACTTCGATATCCGGCTTGATGCCCTTGGCCGCCACGGCCATGCCGGCGATCAATCCGCCGCCCCCGATTGGGACGAGCAACACCTCGAGGCCCGGCTGCTGCGCCAGCATTTCGAGTGCAATCGTCCCCTGCCCGGCCATGACCCGGTCGTCGTCGTAAGGATGCACCAGGGTGAGATTGCGGCGCCTGGCCAACCGCCGGGTGAAGCCGCTGGCCTCATCGAACGTGTCGCCCTCGAGAATCACCTCCGCCCCGTGCGCACGCGTGTGCTCGACCTTCACGTTGGGCGTGTGCCGGGGCATGACGATGACCGCCGGGATGCCCAACCGTTTGGCATGGTAGGCGACGCCCTGCGCGTGGTTGCCGGCGGACATGGCGATGACGCCGCGCCGACACTCCGCCGGGGTGAGCGAAAGCAGCTTGTTCAACGCGCCGCGCTCCTTGAAGGCCGCGGTGAACTGGAGGTTCTCGAACTTCAAGAAGACCTCCGCGCCGGTGATCTTCGAGAGCGTGCGCGAGTACGTGCAGGGCGTCACCAGGAGGTTGCCCCGCAGCCGCTCCGCCGCGGCCTGGACATGTTTCAACGTCAGACTCATGACGCGCGAATGCTAACAGGCTGCGTGGCGAATGCAGGCGATTTCACGTGAGCGAAACCGGTGTGCCGACCCGATTGGGACTGCCAGGCCTTGGCTCGTCCAACGCGGATGAATCTTGAATCCGGCGGGGGTCGGCTCAAATCCGATGAAGCCGTAGAGCATCACCTGCGGCACGAGGATGCTCCCGAAGAACTCCCTGTCCAGGCCCAGCCCACCAGGGACGTTCCCGCCTTGCAGGGTGCCACGCCTGGGGTCCTTGCCGTAGTACGCGCGGTAGCCGCCCTCGGCTTGGACCTCGTCGAACCAGACGAGGATTTCCTGCAAACGCCCCCAGGCATCGTCCGGCCCGTCCACCTTCAGGCGGCACATGAAGTCATGATAGGAGAATCCCAGCACGCTGCCGCCCGCCTGCGTCCAGAGCGGAAAGGGCCACCCCTCGGCGTGAGCCAGGGAATGAGGACCGGGAATCCGCAAGCAGCAGGACAGAGTTTTCTCATGGGAGTCCGCCTTTTCGACGCGGCGGAAGTGTGGGTGGTTAGAAGGCGTGATTCAAGGGAAAACACGGGTTGCCCGTAACGCGCCACGGTGCTGTCGGGGCCGAATGCCGGCACGGTCGCCCAGATCTTCGGCGTCATGGCCGGGGCGCTGGCGGTCGTGGCGGGCCTATGCGCCTTGGACCAGCCGCTTCTGATACGCCGAGGGCAGATCGGGAGAGGTTCAATAGACGAACCGCCAGTCGCATAGTCAACCTCGCCCCATAACGGTGCCCCCACCGCACAGAGACGGGCATGAACCGGAAAGAGCGCAGCGCGGCGGAGCCGCAACCGAAGGTCCGGGGAAAGAGCCTGGCGCGCGGGTTCAGGGTTCGGGGTTCAGGGTTCAGGGTTGGGAAATCTTGTTGGAAATGCGCGATGTGGCGCGATTGTACCACAGAGAGCAGTACAAAGGGGCGTGAATGCGGTCAGCGGAATCACCGTCTCGGTGCCAATCTGTGTTCCGTCCTGAATCGGTGTGGGGACTCTCTGCGCCCTGAATCGGTGAGGGGCTCCACACAGATTCGGGTCGGAACACCGATGAGAGTTCACAAGATGGCGTTCGAGGCGCGCACGCAGAACTTCAAGGTGCAACCCTGGCTCTTCCAGGTGAGCCGCGACCTTGCCGACTGCCGCCTGCCCGTCAGCTACGCCATCCAACTCCGCGCCTACCGGCCCTTGGCCCCGCTCAACCTCCGAGTGGCGGGCGATGGCCATTGCCCGACCTACTCGACCGGCCACGACATCGCCCTCAACTTCGACCAGTCCTCGCCCCGGCGCGCCGTGCGCGAACCCGAGCGGGACTGCCGCTCGCACGCCGATCACGTCATCGCCGAGGTCTGGAACGGCTCCGGCGGGGCAGTAAGAGGGGAGTGGACCTTTGACGAGGCGGGCAGCGGCACAATCCCGACCGGCTACCTCATTCTTAGGGTCTGTGCAAAAATTAATTCCGGTTTTGCTGGAGGGGATTTGGCTCGC
>DAOOQY010000661.1:0-3324 GCA_035389025.1 Verrucomicrobiota bacterium | reverse complement strand
GGAGGGGCCCTCCTATTGGCAGAGTCAGGCCGGGCTTGACCCTGAGAACGTCCATGGCTGGCTGGTGTTCATGGACCCGTTCACGGTGGATGGCGAGCGGTGGCTTGGCCAGTGGAACGAGGCGTGGCAGGGATGCCCCACCTTCGGCGGGATGGCCAGCGGCTCTTCGAGCGAGCAGGGGACCCAGGTCTACCTCGATGGCGCCGTCCATGACGACGGCGCAATCGCCGTCGCCTTCTGCGGCGCGGTGAGCCTTGTCGGCGCGGTCTCTCAGGGGTGCGTCCCCATCGGCGAGCCGTGGACCGTGACCAAGGCCGAAGGGAATCTGATTCACGAGATCGGGAATCGTCCGGCCTACGAGGTGCTGGCCAGGACCTTCAACGAATTGCCCCGCGCCGAGCAGGAGCGCGCCCAGGGCAATCTGATGCTTGGTTTGGTGACCAATGAGTATCAGGAGGAATTCCGGCGCGGCGATTTCCTGATCCGCAACCTTCTTGGCGGCGATCCCTCGACCGGCGTTCTCGCGGTCGGGGCACGGCCTCGGATGGGTCAGTCCGTTCAGTTCCAGTGCCGCGATGCCGCGGCCGCGACCGAAGACATGGTTCAGACTCTGCGCCAGGTCCGGCGCACCCTGGGCGAGCGTCCGGTCTATGGCGGATGCCTGTGCACCTGCGGCGGGCGCGGCGTGCGCCTCTTCGGCACGCCGCATCACGACGCCGCACTGGCTCAACGGCACTTCGGCCCTCTGGGTCTGGCCGGGTTTTTCGGCAATGGAGAAATCGGGCCCGTGGGCGGTCGCAATTACCTCCACGGCTACACCGCTTCTCTGGCCCTGATGGTCGGCGAATGATCCAACACATGCCCCCGACCGATCCGCGCCCGGTCGCAAAGCCCGCGGCGCTTCTTCATCCGCTGGCCTCGATCGTCGATCGCCTCGATTGGGCCAGCGTCTTTCCCGAGCCGCATCCTGTCGAAGTCGAGTTGGGCGCGGGCGATTGCTCGTTCCTCCTCGACCTCGCACGCCTCCGTCCCGACCGCAACTTCCTTGGCGTGGAACGAATGCTCGGACGCTTGCGCAAGCTGGATCGGAAAGGCCGTCGGGCTGGGCTGACGAATCTGCGGGGACTGCGCGTGGAAGCGGCTTACTGTCTCGAGTACCTGCTCCCGCTCGAAGGCGTCGAGGCTCTCCACGTCTACTTCCCGGACCCGTGGCCCAAGCGACGCCATTGGCGGCGGCGATTGGTCAATGAGCGGTTCCCCGACCTGGCCGCCCGCGTCCTCCGACCCGGCGGCTGGATTCATTTCCGCACCGACCATCCGGATTACTTCGAGCAGATGCGCCAGGTGTTTGCCGCCCGCACCGCCTTTCGCCAAGCGCCGGTGCCCGACCATCTCGCCGCGCTCGAAACCGATTTCGAGCGCGAGTTCGTCGCCCGGGGTGTCCCAATCCTGCGCCTGTCCTATCGGTGCGACTCGGATGGCAGCCCGGATGCGCCGCGGACGACCGGCTAACCCGCATATTCCTCGCCCTGGCAGTGCACAGGACGGCCAGACCTCGCAGGATGGCTGCTATGCGGGTTAGAACAGATACGGCGCCCGCATCGCGCGGGACCGCAGCCGGTTGGCCTCCGCATCCCCGACGAATTCCGCCTTGTGCAGATCAAAGGTCAGGTTGCGCTTGAGCTGCTCGCAGACGTCGGCGGCGAGACAGATGTTCATGGACTGCGCCATCACATCCTGGTTCGCCACCGTGAACCGGCGGGATCGAATGCACTCGATGAAATCGCGCACGTGGTTCAACGGCCGCTGCGTCCGCGCGGTGTAGTCGGCCAGCACTTTCCTGTATTCGCGCAGCAACGCCGGGGACGAGACATCCGTCTCCGAGTAACCGTCGGCCGCCGCAACCCAGCCCTCGGGCCCATCGAATCGCTCGCCGCACGCCCCATGCCAGTACTCACACCGCTCCCACACCGACCCCGCCACGCGGTAGAGCACCAGTTTCACCCCGCTCGACAAACGCGTCATCATCGTCTGGTCCGGACCCGCAAACTCGAACTCGATCGAATGGACGCCGGTCATGTCGAGCCCGGCCAGGGCCTGGGCTACCGTGTGCGCGCCCCACATCGCAACGTCCGTCGCGAAGTC
This sequence comes from Verrucomicrobiota bacterium, assembly GCA_035389025.1. Lineage (GTDB taxonomy): Bacteria > Verrucomicrobiota > Verrucomicrobiia > Limisphaerales > J093 > MWFF01. The sequence goes on along the minus strand of DAOOQY010000661.1, from coordinate 1,179 downwards.
GTAGAAGTGATACCACCCGGCGCCGTTGACGTAGCCGCTGTTGTAGGGACGCCAGGGGCAGGGGCCCAACCAGATGTCCCAGTCGAGTTCGTCCTTGGGCGGCTCGGCCTCCGGTGGCAACCAGTCGTGACGCAGCCCGTCGCGCCAGCGGCAGTCGGCGTAGGCGGTGTGGATCGGTCCCAAGCGGCCCGAGCGCGCCATCTCGATGGCGAACACGTGATGCGGTTCGCTGAGCCGTTGCGCCCCCGTCTGGTACACACGCGCGTAGCGGCGGGCGGTCTCGGCGACCATCTGGCCCTGGGCCATCGTCAGGCAGGCCGGTTTCTCGCAATAGACGTCTTTGCCGGCTCGCATGGCCAGCACCGACGCCAACGCGTGCCAGCGGTCGCCCGTGGCGATCAGGACCGCATCCACATCCGTCCGCTCGGCCAGGAACTGGCGCATGTCGCTGTACGCGGCGCAGTCGTGATTCCCCATTTTGTTATCAACAAGATTCTTGGCCGCCTGGCGCTGGCGCTTGAGAACATCGCAAACAGCGACCCACTGGACATCGGGCATCCCCAACAACACGCTCAAGTCGTAGGCGCCGCGTCCGCCCATCCCGATCCCACCCATCACGATCCGTTCGCTCGGGGCCACGGCCCCGTCGCGTCCCAGCACGGACGCCGGGATCAGGCACGGCAGCGCCGCCGCACCCGCCGCGCCTCGGGCAAGAAACTGTCGCCTGGTGAGTCCTCTGTGCGTCTCGTTGATCATATGCCTCTTTGTTTTGTCAGGTCAGTTGACGGAACGTGGTACCCCCACCCTGAATTGAACAGGGATCAGCGGTTTAGGAAACCGTCGCTCTATCCATTTGAGCTATGGGGGCAACCGTGGCCATCTCGGCTCGAAGCTCAGAATCCGGCGCCTCGACTCCACCGCTCGCCACTCGCATGCAAGCCGCAGCCGAAGCGCCTGCACCCGTTGCAGACGGTGTCGGACAGACACGCATCGAGGCAGCCGGTATCCGTGAGTTCGCGGAGCCTCTTCGCAAGCGCCAGCCATGAGCGACCTACTATGGTTTGATGCGGCGGCGCCGCAAGCAGATTCCATACTCAAATTCCATTCTGTCGGCGTCTTCTCTCCCACGGTCTTTTCATTTGGAGCGGTGCTTGAGGAGTGCTTGGAAAGGGATACGGG
>DAOOQY010000660.1:0-3336 GCA_035389025.1 Verrucomicrobiota bacterium | reverse complement strand
CCAAGGACCTAGGCGAAGCACTCAAGTGCTACCGCCGGGCCGCAGATCAAGGCGATGCGGACGCTCAGTTCCTGCTCGGATGGCGGTATGCCAAAGGTGACTCTGTTCCGAAAGACCCCGTTGAATCGGTCAAGTGGTTTCGCAAGGCAGCCGTCCAGGGTCATGCTGGCGCTCAAAACGCACTTGGCGTCGCCTTTGCCCGCGGGGACGGCGTGGTCAAGGATGATTGTGAAGCGGCAAGGTGGTATCGCAAGGCGGCAGAGCAAGGCGACACATACGCTCAGTCCAATCTGGGGCATTGCTACGCCAACGGCAACGGAGTTACCAAAGACTACGTTGCAGCCTACAAGTGGTTCAACCTGGCAGCCGCACGCGGAAAGGAAAACGCGAAAGCCAGCCGGGATGCATTGGAGAAGCGCATGACTCGAACCCAGATCGCGGACGCTCAGAGTCTGTCCCGGAACTTCAAGGCACGCTAGAAGTCCGTGGCTCAGGAAGCCCGCTGCATTTCGAAATGCGCGCCGATCATACCCGAGACGCATCGTGGAGGCGAGGGTGCCACCTCTCGCGATCACTTACGACCTGATGTCGAACCGTTCGCTGCAGAGAATCGCAAACAACAGCTTTCTAGCCGTGAATTCACCCCGATACCAGGCGGAGTATTGCATCCAACAGGGCATCCGCGAACTTGATTACTACGCGAGAGTCTTCACTGATCGGATAGTCCGGGCGTTCGAGAGTCTCGATGAAGAAGCAGACAGACTCCGCGACGAGGCTTGCCAACGGGCATGCCGCTCCTGCAACGCGGAATCAGACGACGAGGCTCATATTTGCGAATGGGCGGACAGCCTGGCCGGCGATTTCTATTGCTCCGTGAGTGCGATCAAGCAAGGTGTGTTGAACCTGATGGTGGCCGCTTTGTATCACTTCTTTGAACAGCACGCAGACAGGCTGCTAGACAACAGTGGTCTCCCACGTCTTCCGAAGCCACCAACGGACCAATATTCAGCCGAGAGGCTGGTGAAATACTTGCTGGCCTTAGGCGTGGACGTATCCAAGTTCGGGACGTGGGATTCGCTTGATGAACTGAGGCTTGTCGCCAACACGGTCAAGCACGGTAATGGAGCCTCGGCTGAGAATCTGCGTGCTCGCAAGCCGACCCTTTTCGCAGCCTGTTATCCGTCCGGTCAGCGGCAGGCGCCCTTCTCAATGCCCGTTATGCCGCTGGCCGGGCAGGGACTCTACCTGTCGGCAGACGATTTCGAGCGCTATCGTTCGGCCCTCTTCGGCTTCTGGAGCGAGTTGGCGGACGCTTTGCTGCCCATTTGTGGTCTGCGGGAGTAAGCCGAGCGCGGTCCCACGTGGTTGAGATCATTACCTGGGCAGCCGTACAGCCGTCCAGGGGTCCCGGAATTCAGGAATCCCGTTGCTTCAATCGCCCGCGTCATGCCAGCACTTCGCCATCGCGCGTGCGCCTCACCGCCGCCACCCCATGCGCCATGCGTCACCCGCGACTCGTCCCCCATCGCCAAACCCCGGCTAACCCACCCACGCGACACTGTGGTCCGCTTCCGAAACCACGACCCGTCAACGGGTCAGTTCTTCATATTGGCATATCAGGGTGAACGGCTGGCGCCTCTTGGTGAGTTTGGCGCCAGGTCCAACGGGCGAAGCTGGACGCTCTCAAGCTCTGGCGAGTACACTCTTCGCGTTATGCATCTGAAATCACTGTCCGCCCTGGCCGCTTTGGCCGCGTCTCTCGCACACGCGGGAATCATCGAGTCCGGCGAATACGCTGACGCCACAGCCGCGCAGGCGGTCTGGCTCCCCATGGCCGGGTCGCCTCCGCCACGGGTCGCCACCATCGAAGGCCGGACGGTCCTCCATTTCCCCTGCAACTTTGAAGGCACGAGCCACGAGCGGGCGTCCTGGGACCGGAAAGTCAGCCTGGATCTCAGCGCCTGCCGGGGCGTCCAATTCAAGCTCTGGTGCAACGACCCCTCGCCGGTCTCATATTTCAGCCTCTACTTCCAGAGTGGCGGCGGGTGGTATCACACCGCTTTCTTTCCCGAGGCGACAAACGGCTGGAATGTGATCACGATCGACCAATCCGCCACGAGCAGCGAGGGAGAGCCCGCCGGCTGGGGACGGATCAGCGCGATTCGATTCTCGGCCTGGCGCGGGCAGGATCGGAACACCGACCTTTACTTCAGCGACCTGCGCGAAACGGGGGTGCTGGGGGACGACGCGCTCATCGCCGTCGTGCGGGGCGAATCGATCGCACAACGATCGTCAGGGGAAACGCGCAGCGTCGAACGGTTCACTGAAGCCGTCGCACAGGCCCTGCAGGCATCCGATCTGGGATGCGCCGTCGTCAGCGATCTCGATGTCACCGCCGAACGGTTGCGACGGGTCAAGCTCGTGATTCTCCCGCACAACCCTTCTCTTCCGGACCGCGCGGCGGACGAACTCATCGCGTATGTCCGGGGCGGCGGCAAGCTCCTGGTCTTCTACGTGGTGCCAGCTCCGCTGCGGCCTGTCCTCGGCGTCGAAGGCGGCCAGCACATCAGCGCGCCGCGCCCCGGCCATTTCTCGGCCATCCGGTTTGCGGACGGCGCGCTTCCCGGCGCGCCGTCCGTGGTCGGCCAAAGATCGTGGAACATCAGCGTCGCCAAAGCGGTTCCAGGCTCGAGCCGCGTTCTTGCCGAGTGGATCGACGACCAGGATCAACCGACCGGTCATGCCGCCGTTGTCGGCTCGACCAACGGGCTTGTGATGACCCATGTCCTGTTGCCCGACGATGCGGCCAACAAACGCCGGATGTTGTTGGCGATGGCGGGCCACCTGGTCCCCGAGCTCTGGCGCCAGGCGGTTGAGGCGGGCCGCGAACGCCTCGGCTCGATCGGGGAATTCAGGTCGTACGACGAGGCGGTTCAAGGCATCAAGCGTCTCGCCGGCGGAAACGCGCGGGCGGTCGAAGCCTTGGCCGATGCGGAGAAGTCGCGCGAAGCCTCGCGCCAACGCGCCGCCGAAGGGCGTTATGCGGAGGCGTTGGACGCGGTCGTGATGGCGTCGGCGAAACTCGAACGGGCCTATTGCCTGGCCCAGCGCCCGTTGTCGGGCGAGTTCCGGGCGTTCTGGTGCCACAGCGCCTTTGGCGTCGATGGCATCACCTGGGACGAGGCCATCCGCCGCCTGGCAACCAATGGCTTTACGGCGGTTGTCCCCAACATGCTCTGGGGAGGCGTCGCGTTCTACCAAAGCGCGATTCTCCCCGTTGCGCCGTCTGTCGCACAGCGCGGCGACCAGATCGCCGAGTGCGTGGCCGCGGCGCGC
>DAOOQY010000659.1:0-3340 GCA_035389025.1 Verrucomicrobiota bacterium | reverse complement strand
CGCCGGGCGCGCACGTGGTCCGAAACCTGGGCCAGGAGGTTCAAGACAATGCCGATGCTCACGGAGACCGCCATCCCGAGGATGCCGACCAGCCACCCGCTCGCCCCGGGCAGCACGGCAGCGCAGGCCTCCCGATACCGGGCAATCCAGATAATCGCAGTCAACGAGCCCAGGATCATCCACGACAAACCGACCACCTTGAGTGCGCGCGACCAGCAGGTCTCGCCCGGGATGCGCCCTGATCCGAGCTTCGAGTGGTAAACGCCATAGGCGAAAAACACCACCATCCCGATGGCGAACCAGACGATCAACCGTTCCCAGGTCGGCCACGGCAGCGAGAACATAAGGACCAGCGCCGATATGGCGCCGCATGGGGCCACCACCCACACCCACGGGGTGCGGAATCGGGGCCGCAACTCGGGGTGTCGCACCCGCAGAATCAGGATGCCGACAGAGACGATCACGAAGGCCAGAAGCGTTCCGATCGAGCAGAGGCTGCCGGCCTCGCGCACGGAGAACAACGCGGCAAAGAACGCGACGCCAATTCCCGTCACGATCGATGTCAGCCAGGGCGTCTGGTATCGAGGGTGGACGAGGTTGACGAAGGGCGGGAGCAGGCCGTCCCGCGACATCGCGAAGAAGACGCGGGATTGGCCGTAGAGCATCACCAGAATCACCGAGGACAGGCCCGCCAGCGCCCCCACCTTGATCAGCACCGCCATCCAACCCAACTGAGCCCGATCGGCCGCCTTCGCGATCGGGTCCGGCACGTCCAACTCGGCGAACGGCACAACGCCCGTCGCCACCGCGGAAACCACGATGTAGAGGAGCGTGCAGATCAGCAGCGACCCGATGATCCCGATGGGCATGTCCCGCTGCGGGTTCTTCGCCTCCTGGGCCGCGGTGCTCACCGCGTCGAAGCCGATGTAGGCGAAGAAAACCACCCCGGCTCCCATCAGCACACCCGAGATTCCGAAATGGCCTGCCTGGCCCGTGTTGGGCGGGATGAACGGATGCCAGTTGGCGGTCTGGATCGCCTTGGCCGCCCCGACGATGAAAAGCAGGACAACCGCCAGCTTCACAAGGACAATCACGTTGTTGAACCGGGCGGACTCCTTGATTCCCACCACCAGCAGGAATGTGACGATCGCCACGATAATCACCGCCGGAAGATTGAAAAGAGCGGTCACCGTCGTTCCGTCGGGCAACGCCACTTCGACGCCGTGGGCGGCCGAGAAAGGCGCGAGGGCCACCCCCGCCTGGGTGAGCGTCGCCGCCAGGCCGGACGCGCCGAAGCGATCGAGCAACTCGACCACGCTCTTGAGAAACGAGACCAGGTAGCCCGACCACCCCACGGCCACGGTGACCGCGCCGACAGCGTATTCGAGGATCAAATCCCAACCGATGATCCAGGCGAAGAACTCCCCCAACGTCGCGTACCCGTAGGTGTAGGCGCTGCCTGCCATCGGCACGAGCGATGCGAATTCGCTGTAACACAAAGCCGCGAAGACCGAAGCCAAACCCGCCAGCACGAACGAGAGCACGACCGCGGGCCCCGCGTTCTGCGCCGCCACGGTGCCGGTCAGGACGAAAATGCCGGTGCCGACGATCGCGCCGATCCCGAGCATCGTCAGGTTCATCGGCCCGAGCGCCCGGTGCAGCCTCAGATCGCTCGCCGCCTCCCGCTGGAGGTCGGCCACTTCCTTGCGTCGAAATAAGTTCATGCGCTGGCTCGCACCATGTTCCGGAGTTCAAGGATTCGAATCGCAGAGACGCCCATCGAACACAAAATCGGCCGGGCCGCTCAACCGCACATCGCGAAAACCTCCCGCCGCATCTTTGAAACTCACCCGCAGGGCGTCTCCTCCTTGGACCAGCACCCTGACCGGAGAGGCAAAATGCCGCAGTCGCGCGCACACCAGCGCCGCCGCCGTCACCCCGGTGCCGCAGGCCAGAGTCTCCCCCTCGACCCCCCGCTCGTACGTGCGCACGCGAATCGACCCCGGTTCGAGAATCTGGACGAAGTTGACGTTGGTCCCACGCGGGGCGAAGTGGGGATGGTAGCGGATGGCCGCGCCCATCGAATGAACCATCACGGACTCGGCATCGGACACCAGCACAACCGCATGCGGAACGCCGGTGTTCACCGAATGCACGATCTGCGCTCCGGTCTCGAGAGGCACGCTCTCGTTGAGGCGCATCTCCCGCGGCACCGTCAGGTTCACCGTCACCTCGGCCCCCTCGAAGCGCGCAGCGATCACCCCCGCACCCGTCTCGAACATGACGTCGCCATCCGCGGCGGTGAGGCGCTGAACGAACCTGGCAAAGCAGCGCGCGCCGTTGCCGCACATGTCCGCCGGACTCCCGTCGCAATTGTAAAACTCCCACGCCCACGGAGCCCGGCCCGAAACCGACCGCACCAGCATCAGCAGACCATCCGCCCCCACCCCCCGCCGCCGATCGCAGATACGGACGATCTGGTCGCGCGTCAGGCGCACAGTGCCGTCCCGGTTGTCCACGACAACGAAGTCGTTCCCCGCGCCATTCATTTTGGTGAATGCCAACATGACGCGCGGGAAGCTAGTCAAATGCGCCCTAAGTGCCAAGAGCGATCATGCGCATTCACCCGCGGTAAATGACCTGGACGGCGTAGTCGGTGAGAATCTTTTGCGTCGCGATGTCGATGTGCGTGTAGTTGACCGGCGTGATGCTGATGATGTTCTCCTCGCCAACCCGGTTGAGGAAACTGCCCACCATCTCCTCGTACCGGTCGCGGCCAAGCTCGATGCAGTCCGTGTGCCGGATGACCCGCAGCTTCATCTTCCTCGGCCCCTCGGTCGCAACCGACTCCTCCGCTTCCTTCGCCTTGGTGATCAGGATTTCCGCCGGAGCGTCGCGCACCGGGACCGAGAAATGCCGCTCGACCTTGGCCGCCGCCGACGTCGCAATCGGGTTGGCATGGATGTTGGTGACATCGGCCTGTGGAACCGCAATCTCCGCATTGCACGTCGGGCATTGAATCGTCTGCCCCGCCGCGGAGGCGTCCACCGCCAGTTCCTGCTTGCAGTGCGGACAATGAAATGTCAGGTCCATAATAGCATCACTGTTGGGCTGAATTGGGGCCAGAGTAGGACTCGGCGCGGTGCGGAGCGAGCAAAAAAGAGCGAGACAAAGAAAAAGGCAGGGCTGCTCTAAAGTCGGACGGGACGGGTGAGTAGGCGAATGACCTGTCCCGGGCGGCGACTCATTTTGGCCAGGAAGGTCGGACAGGTTCGATCCCGCTTGCGGGGTTGACGACGCGCCCAGGCCCGCGCTTCACCCTGCACCGCGCGACGGAGGA
>DAOOQY010000658.1:0-3343 GCA_035389025.1 Verrucomicrobiota bacterium | reverse complement strand
TCTGCGTCTCGCCGTCATATAGATATACGAAGTTGAATCGCCGCTCCTTCGCCCGCAGTTTCATGTCGGCATAGGAATCCCCCAGGTCGGTCCACCCCAACTCGTCCAGCCGGACGGAATGCGGGTCGTTGGGCGAGATTGCCACCAGCGCCACGCCCTTATCCCGGTAATCGGCGGCCAACTGCATGAGCCGCCCTTCGTAATACTGAGCCGTCGGACAGTGGTTGCAGGTGAAGACCACGACCAGGACCCGCGCCGCCGCGAAATCGCGCAAAGAGTAGGTCCGGCCATCCACACCGGACAGGCTGAAGTCAGGCGCGTCAGCGCCCAGCGGCAGGCTTCGAGGCTGCACATCCGCCGCCCGCCCCCCGATGGAAAGCAGGCCGGCAAGCGCCAGAGTTGCGATGCCGGCGGCCCGCTGACCACCCGAGTTCAGCACAGTGGCGCTTCCGGATCGACCGTGCGAATCGTTCGAAGAGCTAATCATGCAAAGGATCTCCTGGGCCGGCCGGAGATGGATGACTCTCACGAGGCGGCGCAACGCCATAGAAGAGCGCATCCCTTGGCAAAGTCAACCGTGGCGCCGTCGAGCCAAGTCTGCTGGTGCTGGAGGCCGGACTCGTCATCCGGAAACCACGAAGTCAACCACAAGGAACGCAAGGAACGTGAAGAACTGAGTCCCCCAGACCACCCCTGCGGGAGGCAACAACCGGCTTCTTCCCCATCCATCGGTGTTGCGACCCGAATCTGTGTGGAGCCCCTCACTGATTCGGCGCACGACACGGGGCAACCGGGCCAGAGAATCCCCACACCGATTCAGGGCGGAACACAGATTGGCGCCGAGACGGTGATCCCTCTGAGAGGCATGCACGCCGAACACAATGCCCAACTTTTTTTGCCGGGGACGAGCCGTCCCCCCTCCAAGGTTCGGTTCATGGAGAGGCCGACCGGTTCCGCAATACGATTTGCGCGTTACACGCGTTGGATCGCGCCGCCCTCCTCGATGACCTTGAAGCCCATCAGGTCACCCAGGTCGCGCACCGCCTCGGCATAGTCGCCATAGAAAACCACCCGATGCAACAGGGTCATGACGCCCCCCTGAATCACATCCTCGCCCCAGTTGAGAAAGAGCCGCCGCGCGTCCGGCACGCTTTGCGCGAACTGAGTGCGGCAGGCGAGCGGGCTGGTGCTGGTCTCGATGATCTTGCCGGGCGTCAACAGCATCGTATCGAGACCGACCAGTTTGGCGCAGGTCACCGGCTGGCCGATGCGGTTTTCGACTTCGAGGGCGACACCGCCCTTGCTGTCTGTCTGTGTGCGGATCGTGAATGGCAGGCGCTCCCCTTGGGGTCCATCCATTTTGGTGGCCGATGTGCAATGGAAATGCACCATCGCCCCCTTGGCCTTGTCGATCACGGGGTCGGTGATGAACCCGGGCACGCCGAAGCCGTAAGTGAACATGAGCATCGTCAGCGTCGAATCCATGTCCCCTTCGCACGCGCCGACGAAGCCGAGATCGTTGAGCTTGCTGAACGTCAGGCAGCCGCGCGGGTTTCCCATGCAATGCGAACTGGTGATTGCCTGAGCCCGCTCCTGGATCATCAACTCCTTGACGGCCAGGTAGAGCCGAGCCGAATCGATGATCTCCTGCCGGGTCGGTTCGACGATCTTCCTGGCCTTGCTCAGCCAGTACTCCTCCGCCTCCGCTTCGGCCGCCTTCGGATCGATGCCTTTCATCAACTCCTGCACCCGGTCGTTGCTGACGGAGATCATCTCCGCTCCGAACCGCTCCTTCACCTGGTCCGCCGAGCAGGCCTCCGCCGTCCCCTGCGGCGGCCCCCACGCGATAATGCGGCTCCGCTTCATCCAGGCCGGAACCCGCAACAGGCGCACGGCGCGATCCAGTTCCGTCCAGTCGCTGCTCGGCAGGAGAACGACCTTCTTGCCCTGCTTGTGCCACTGGGAAAAGTACATCCAGCCGTGACCGCTAAACGGCTGCGAGAACAAGACCGTCGGCAGTCCGACATCGATGAGCTTTCCCAGCACCGGAGCATCGCCGCCGTGGCCTGAAAGGTGGATGAGCATGAGGGCGTCCGCGTCGCGCACTTTCTCGGCCAATTGATCGACCTGGGCCGGTGGAATCAGGTCACCCCCGACGAACTTGACATCCCCCAACTTCGCCTCCAGGTCTGCGAAGTACTGTTCGAACTTCGCAAGTTCTTCGGTGGGGTGAGCCAGGTACATGTCTCCCGTCCGGCCAGCGTAAACCTTGTAGATTCTGGCTGGCGGCAGTTTCGGCCAATCGCCTGCGGTGGACGCCATGGCCCAGGGCCAGGCCTTGGACGCGCACCAGGCACAACCGACTGCCGTGGTTCCGAGAAAGGAGCGCCGCGTGATGCCGTATTGCTTGGTCATATTGCCTCCAACCTTGGATCGTGGATTGTGTGTCGCGCGCAACACCCGAGACTTCCCGGTTTCGTCCGCGAATCCCGTGGGTCCGGAATTCTGCCGCCGCCGATCTGACCCGGTCTCATTCAAAGGTGTTGTTCGAGGGCGAGTCTGAGGCCGAGTTCGGGGACGAGCAATGGAAAAGTCTCGACACGGTCTGTGAGTCTGATTGCCTCGAACGACCGGCCCAATTAACGTCAGCCCGAGTTTATGGGACACGTCTTGACATCGAGTCGGTTTCACGCCCTGGCTCTCGCGGCGTTCCTGGCGGGCGCGCTCTGCCTCACCCAGGTCGGCTGTCGCCGAGCCGCAGAGCCGGGGGGCCCGGCCCCTCGAGTCATCGAGGCCATGAACCGGGGCGTGAGCCTGATGGGGCAGTATCTGTACGACGACGCCGCCAAGGCGTTCGAGGAGGCGCTCGCCGCCGCGCCCCATCTTGTCGAGGCCCGGCTCAACCTGGCCATCGCCCTGTTCAACCGCAACCGCAAGGAGGACCTCGATGCGGCCGAGAAGCTGGTGGGGAGCGTGCTCGAAGCGAATCCGAGCAACACGCGTGCGCTTTACTTTCAGGCGATTGTCCTGCAACACGCGGGGAAGGCCGAGGAGGCCATTCCGCCTCTTGAACGGGTGGTTCAGGATCGCCCGAACGACGGCGCCGCGTGGTACCTGCTGGCCCTGTGCAAACAGCGGACCGGACGGCCCGCCGAGGCGGACTTTCTGCGCGCGGTCGAGCACCGCCCGTACCTTTACAGCGCCTATTACCAGCTCTACCAGAGCGCGCTGCGCGCCAACCAGGACGGCAAGGCCCAGGAGTACCTGGCCATGTTCAAGACGCTCCGGGCGAGTCCGCTGGGCGAATCCATCGAATTGCCTCAGTACAATCAGATGGGCGATC
>DAOOQY010000657.1:0-3343 GCA_035389025.1 Verrucomicrobiota bacterium | reverse complement strand
AGGCTGCTGCATTTGCCCAGTCCGGCGGCCTGCTCTTGAGTGTTGGCACGGTTCCATCCGCCAGCGACCGCGCCGGCCGGGACGACCCGGACCTCGACGCGCTCGTGGCAGCGGCTTTCCCGAAGGAAAGGTGCCTCGAAAAGCCGGTCGACGTGCCGGCGCGAGTCCTTGGCGCCTTCGTTCCCGACACCCGCGCGGATCCACCCGTCCGCTCGCTTCATCGCAAGGTCGGCTCGCGCGAGGTTTACCTGGTGATGGACGCACCAAAGCACTCGACTGTCGAGTTTCGCGCCCAGGGTCAGGCCGAGTGGTGGGATCCGTGGACCGGTGCGACCCACCCGCTGCGTGTTCTCGGCCAAACGGCCACGGGCACTCGGGTCGAGATGCCGCTCGAAGCCTATGAAGCCCAAGTCATCGTCTTCAGGCCGGGCTCCGAGCACACCAATCCACCCCCTCGCATCGAGCGGACCGTGCAACGGCGGGCGCTCGATGGCGACTGGGAGTTCGCGCTCAAGCCGACGATGGACAACCGTTATGGCGATTTCCGCCTTCCGGCCACGGATCGGATCATCGGTCCCGAAGCACGGATGTTCCGGCACGCCGTCGAGAGCAGTCCGGCTCCCGCCTGGCACGAACCGGGGTTTGATGACCACGATTGGGAACGGGTCACGTATGACTTCGGCCCGCAATTCTGGGTCTTGGGACCTGTTCCGCCTGCCACGGATTTCCAGGCGCTCGACCAGGCCCTGGCGCAAGTCATGCGCCTCGACTCGTTGGAGTTGGCGATTCCCGGGGGTGAGACCCTGCGGTGGCGGCCGTATGAATTGTCCTGGCGCCAGGGATTCGAGGGAGATACCGGCCACCAGGGCTGGCACGGGCTCAAAGAGAAGGTCACCGACCATTTCCTCTGTCTGGGCAAACGCGGCGGAGCCCTCAACGAGTTCAAGTATGAGCCTGAGATCGAGGGAGGTCGGTACTACCTCTGGACCTGCATGACAGTGGACCAATCCACCAGCGCCCGTTTTGTGGCGAGCGAGTCTCAAGAGGGCGTCAAACCTCACGCCTCTGCGGTCCTTACTCCGGCGGCTATCTACGTGAACGGACAGCGTGTGGACAATTGGCAGAAACCGCTCTCCCTGCGGACCGGCCCCAATCCGATCCTCGTTCGCTATGACCATGCAGGGCGCGGCTACCTGGTCGTGAAACGCGATGGACCGGGCGCTGCGCCCGCTGCGCGCACGCCGTTGTCGATGACGTGGTTCGACGATCCGGCCCTTGTACGATTCGACATTCATGCGGGGGCCGCGCCGGCCGAGTGGTTCCGCTTTCTCGCCCCGCCCGGATTGCGCGCGATCAGGATCGCCGCCCGGGGCAAGCTCGATGCCTGGGCCGATGGCCAACCGATGCGCGCCTCGGGCTTCGGACGCTTCGAGGCAACCGGGACTTTGGTGCGACCCGCGGTGGTCGCGCTGCGGGTCCAGCCGGAGCGCGGCTTCACCGGCGCAGCGGTTTTTCCCGAACCGGTGCGATTGGAGTGTGGGCCGGGGGTGTTGCCGCCGGGCGACTGGTCCAAGAGTGGCGTTCTCGAGTGTTACTCGGGAGGCGCTCTCTATGGCACGACGCTGGTGCTGAGTCCGGAGGAAGCCGAAGGCGAGATCACGCTCGACCTTGGGAAAGTCGTCGCCACGGCCGAGGTGCGCGTGAACGGGCAACTGGCCGGCATCCGCGTGGCGCCGCCGTGGCGCGTGGAGATTACCCCACACGTCAAACCGGGTGGGAATCGGATCGAGGTGCTGGTGTACAACACGCTCGCCAACCATTATTCCACGATCCCAACCCGCTACCGCGGGGAACTGACGTCCGGGCTTCTGGGCCCTGTTGCGGTCGAGGTGTCGTTGTAGGGGTCGGAGGGGCGGGCCTGCGTTGCCCTCTGCCTCGAAAGCGAAGGGCACGGTGGCAGCGCGATGCGCTGTCAGGAGGCGCCGGGTTTCACTGACGCCTCGTTGTGCAGACCGGCGCGATAGCCGATCACCCGCACTTTTTCGAGCGTGACGAGGCCGCCGCCGATCATGCCGTCCAGCATCGGCAGGAACTCGTTGATCTTCTCCTCCGCGTCCACAATCTCGATGACCACCGGCAGGTCGATCGAGAGGCGCAGAATCTTCGCCGTGTGCAATCGACTCGATTTGCCGAAGCCCATCGGCCCGCGCAAGACCGTTGCGCCGGCCAGATGCAGTTCGCGCGCTTTGAGCACAATGGCTTCGTAGAGCGGTTGATGCTGCCAGCGGTCGCTTTCGCCGATGAAGATGCGCAGCAGGACGGCGTCGTGTGGCACTTGCATATCAGTTGCTTCTGGGGGAGTTAAGGCTGGCCGCCAGCACATGCCCCAGCCAGACGGCGGCCATGCAGAGCACAAAGGAGAGCGTCGCATTTGCGCCCGCCCTGAACCACTCGCCGTCGCGGGCCAGGTTGAGCGTTTGCAGGCTGAGCGAGGAGAAGGTGGTGTAGCCGCCGCACACGCCGATCATCACGAACTCGCGGGCCGAGGGCGCCACCAGCCAGCGGCCATCGGTGTCGGTGAGCGTGGCGAAGAAGCCGATGATCAGCGAACCGACGACGTTTACCGCCAATGTGCCCCAAGGGAACGTCTCGCCAAAGTGCCGCGCGACATAGCCGGAACTTGCGAACCGTGCAATGCTGCCCAACCCGCCACCGACAAAGATCCAGAAGTAGCTCATGACAATTCCACCGACACACGGACGCTCGACAGGAGTTATCAGCTCTGAATCGCTCAGGCGGTTTTCCCCTGCGGGAAGGCAAACCCCATTGCCGCGCCCAGCATCACCTCAGAACGGCAGGAAGAACAAGTCCGGATTATCCCCGGAGACCGTCCCGGACCATGCGCGGTGGCCCCGCTTTACAATGCCTCGACTCCGTCCTGGTGACCCAGAGCCCATTGCCCCGTCGTTCGCATGGGGAGACGATTGGGGTCTGTGCAAAAATTAATTCCGGTTTTGCTGGAGGGGATTTGGCTCGCTGGCGAGGCGCGACGAGGGAGCATACCCGAAGCGGTCTGTGACCGAGGAGCAATCCCGCGGCCGCGCATACGCGTCAACCTAATGAGATCTCTTGCGCTGATCCTGGGAGCAGCGCCGTCGTGGTTGTCTAAGTCCTTGGGTCGGCGTTCGTTGTGGCAGTCGCCTATGCTCTGGTCGGCCTCGATGTCGCGGAGCGTGTGGAGTGCGGCGGTTTACCGCCGCTTTTCGAGGACGGTTCTTTGTGCATTCTCACACCATACCATAGCGGTGCTGAAGCACACGCACTCCAGACGCTTGGCGCTACC
>DAOOQY010000656.1:0-3358 GCA_035389025.1 Verrucomicrobiota bacterium | reverse complement strand
GGCCGGCCGGGTCCTCGAAGCTGACCTGCAAGTAGACGTAAGGGGCGGGGACGCGGTCGGGCTTGAGCCGGTCGTTCGAGGAGTGCTGGTCGTAGCCGTCGTAATGGCCGGGTGGCGGGCTGACGATCTCGACGGGAACGCCGGTGTAGGGTCTCTCCCAAGCCAGTTCAAAGAGTTGCCAGCAGGGAAGCAGGAAGCCGGATTTTTTCCAGAAGTAGTACAGGTGGTCGGACACCGTCGCCGGGGCGAGCGGCGCGGGGTAGCGGTCGAGGTAATCATTGAAGGAGGACAACTCCGGCAAGAGGTAATCGCGGTCCATGAGGCCGTAGTTGGAGGGCACCTTGTCCGGGTGCTGCTTGCGGTACTCCTCCCACGGCTCGAAGGCGCCGTTGCCATCGAGGTACTCATCCAGGAATCCCAAGGCGTAGTGTCCGAACTCGTGGACGAAGCTGCTGAAGTACATCGGCTCGTCGGGGAAGCTCTGCCGCGAGGTCGCGCCAAAGCGCATCTGCCAGCCCGGTTGCGCGCTCCGCACCCCGTTGAGGGCGGCGTTGGCGCGATACTCGTTTTCGGCGAAGAGGATCAGGTCGGCGTTGTGCCAGAGCGCGGCGTTGGTGCTTACGCCGGTGTAGATGGCCACCTGGCCGAATTTCATCTGGCCGTCAGTGACGTTGTAGAAGTACGCGGAGGCCTGAGCCAGCCCCAGCATGACCCGCTTCGCCAACGCCGCGTCCGCCGGTTCGAGCGCGGCCACCAAGTGCCACTCGAACACCGGATGCGCGACGCGGACGGGGACAATCTGACCGGCCTGGGCCGCGGTGACCTCGCTGGACGAGAGCGTGCGCGAGAGCCATTGGCCATCCCAATTCGAGGTATCGGTTCCGCCCCGGTCGCTGTCGAGCCAGAGCGTGGACATCAACTTGCCGACGGCGTCGTGGAAAGGCTTTTTGGCCTGAACCTCCTCGAGCCGGTGGCGCGCAAAAACAACCTCGCCCGCGGACGCGGCCTTGGCGACGGCGACAGTGCCGTCAGCTTCGGTCCGTCCGGGCAGCAAGTGCGCCTCGGTGCGGCCGCCGTAATAGACCTCGGCGCCAGCCAGGGCCTCGTTCCGGCCCTCGACATTCTCGTCATAGGTCCCGTTCCCGTTCAGGTCCGCCCACACGCGGAGGCGCCAGGCGCCCGCCTGCATGGTGTTCACCGTCAAGGGCGGGGTCGTCACCTGCATTCCGGGAATGCTCACACGGACCATGAAACCGGCGGTTTGGTGATTGAGCCAATCCGTGCCGGCGGACCAGACGATGCGCCGGTCGGCGCCGGGCTGAATGCTCGCGCCGACGTCCCCGGCCACGGTTCTCACGGGCACGGTCCAGGTCTTCCCACCGTCGGACGAAGCGGCGACGGTGACGGCAACAGGCGCCGTGCCGCCCAGGTTGTAGGTGATGTCCACGAAGGTGGTGCCAGGGCGTTGGGCCGCACGGACGTTGGCAAGGCCGCCGCTGATGACTTCAACCCGGCTCTCGGCCGTTGGCGTCGTGCCGTAGGGATTGCTGACGGTGACGCGGTAAACACCGACCGAGCCGGCAGGCAAGCCCGCGAGCAGCAGGTTCGGCCCGGTCGCGCCGGGGATTGTCGTGCCGTCCTTCGTCCACGTGTAAGTGAGGGGTTCCGCGCCGGCGGCGGCGACCGCCAGCGTGACCGGGGCGGAGGCATTCGTCGTCACCAAGGCGGGCGGTGGCGAGAGGATGACGGGCGCGAACCCGAGCTTGGCGATGAACAGGCCCTGCGTCTGATTGGCGATGGCGAGCTTGCCGAGGCCCAGCACGCCGTCGTAGTAGCCGCTGGTGTACACGTTGCCCGCCGCATCGACCAGGAGGTCCGTGAGCGCGGCGTCGCTCACCGCCGCGCCGGACTGCACCCACTGAAGCCCGCCGTTGGGGTCAAACTTGGCCACGAAGACCAGGCCGCCGCCGGTGGTGTTGGTGAGCGTCGTGCCCCCCAGGACGAGTCGTTCGCCACGAGACACACCCGCCAGGTAGGCGTTCCCGGCGGTGTCGGCGCCCACGACCGGTTCGCCGTCGCCAATGGCGCTGCCGACGCTCTTGGCCCACAGGACCGCACCCGCCGCATCGTACTTGACGAGGAACAGGTCGCTCCCGCCGAGGCTGGGCAGTGAAATCCGGCCGAACTCAGCCGTCCCGAGGAAGGCGCCCGCCAGGTACACGTGGTCCTGCGGGGTCAGCGCGAAGCCGGTCACCAGTTCATCATCGGTTCCCCCTCCCGACCTCGCCCAGAGCAGCGTGCCTGCCGCATCGTACTTGAGCAGAAAGGCGTCGCTCCCTCGTGAAACCAGATTGGTGGGGCCCAGCGGCAGCGACATGGTGAAACTCCCGGCTGTATAGACGGCGCCCGCCGCGTTCACTCCGGGGCCGAAGGGCTGGTCGGTGCCTCGTCCCCCGATTTGGCGCAGCCAGACAACCTCCCCCGCCCGGTCATACTTCGCCAGGATGGCATCCGCGTCGCCGCGCGACACGATGGTACTCGTCCCGATCTTGACCGTGCCAAGGAGCATTGCATTGAAGTAGGTGCTGCCATCAGCGGCGGTCGCGAGATCGACGGCGACGGTCGAGGAATTCGTCGCGCTGGTCCAGGGCCGACTCCACAAGGCGCGCCCTGTCGAATCCAGCCGCAGGAGCATCGCATCCCCGTCCACGGACCCCACGACCAACAAGTCGCCGGAGTCCTGAACGAGTACCGTCCCCGCGCCGCCGTCGCCCCCCCCGCCCAATCGGAGGGCTTGAAGCGGTGTCCCGGCCGGGTTCAGTTGGGCCACCGTCATCGAGGACTCTTGGCCAACGTCGCAGCGGATGGTCTTGTCGCCGAAGACTGCCGTTCCCCGGACAGCGCCGCCCATCCAGACGTTTTGCGCGGTGTCGCAGGACAAGCCGAAGACGAAGCCGTTGTTCGACGGTCCCGGCTGGAAAGCCCACAGCCATTCCGGTCGGGCGCTCGGCAACGGTGCGTTCACGACCACCCGCGCTGAACCGCTGAACCGGGCTCCCGCCGTGTTGCTGACCCGCACGTTGTATTCCCCCGCATCGCCGAGACGCAGGCTCGACAGGGTGAGCGTCGGGCTCGTGGCGGCGGGGAGGTCCATGTTGTCCTTGCGCCACTGATAGGCCAGCGGCGGCGTGCCGGAGGCCTGCACCGAGAGCGTCACGGTCGCGCCGACGTTGTTGGTGCCGCCGACGGGTTGCCGGGTGATCTGAGGCGGCTGGGGCGGCTCGACCATCAACACGGTCAGTTGCGCCACGCGGCTGGTCACGGCGCCGTAGCTGTTGGCCAGCGCCAGCGCGTACCC
>DAOOQY010000655.1:0-3361 GCA_035389025.1 Verrucomicrobiota bacterium | reverse complement strand
CTTGTCGGGCCGACATTGAGCAGGTAGTTGCCCCCTTTGCTGGCGCAGTCGATCAGGTTGCGGACAAGCACCTGGGTCGGCTTCCAGTTGTGGTCGTCGCTCTTGAAACCCCACGTGTCATTCATCGTCATGCACGTCTCCCAATCGCGCCCCTTGAACCCGGTGGCGGGGATTTCCTGTTCGGGCGTCTCAGTGTCGCCCGGGTAGACGCCCAACCGATTGTTGTGAATGATGCCGGGGCGAAGCCGGAGCAGGGGGATGAGTTGATCGGCGAATTCTCTGGTCATGCCGCAAGGGGTGTCCCACCAAAAAATCGAAAGTGGGTAGCGGGTGAGGAGTTCGGTCACTTGCGGCACAGCGACGTTGCGGATGTAGGCGCCCATGTCGCCCTCCTGGGCCGGGTCCCAATGCTGGCCGCAGACGCCCCCGCCGGGGTTGTTCCAGTCCTGCGCCTGCGAGTAGTAGAAGCCGAGCCTGAGGCCGTGGCGCTGGCAAGCCTCCGCCAGCGGCTCGAGCAAGTCCTTGCCATACGGGCTCGCCTTCACGACGCTCCAGTCGCTGGCCTGCGAATCGAAGAGCGCAAAACCGTCGTGGTGCTTCGATGTGATGACAATGTACTTCATGCCGGCGTTCTTGGCGGCGCGCACCCAATCGTCCGGATTGTATCTGACCGGATTGAACTGCTTGGCGAACGCGCGGTACTCGGCGACGGGGATCTTGGCGTTGTACATGATCCACTCGCCGATGCCGCCGATTTGCCGGCCCTGGTACGTGCCGGCGGGAACGGCATACACGCCCCAGTGAATGAACAGCCCGAAGCGCGCCTCGCGCCACCACTGCATGCGGGCGTCGCGTTGCTGCGGGGTTTCGCCGGCGTAGGGATCCGGAGAATCGCCCGCCTCGACCTGGACCAGCGGACCAAAGAGGAGCGCAGCGACGGCGATCACCGAAGCGAGGGAGGATGAAAAGCATGTCGGCATGGCGAGCAGTCTCCTCAGCCATCCGAAAGCAACAAGGAAAAACAGATCCATGCACCTAAATCGTGTCGCGATCGCGACAAGGAATTTGCACAGTGCGCAGGCGGGCGTCGCTGCACTGGTTCCCGAACCCGCCTTGCTGAATCCGCCTTGCTTGCCAGGCGCAAGCCGGGCGCGCATGATCGGCACCCGTGCAGTCCGCCTCGCCCGCCTTGCCTCCGGAAAGCCTCGCCGGCTTGATCGAGCGGGTGACGTTTTTCAACGAAGACACCGGGTTCGCCGTGCTGAAGGTCAAGGCGCGCGGGCACCGGGACCTGGTCTGTGTGGTCGGCGCGCTCGCATCGGTTGCCCCGGGCGAGTACATCCACGGGGAAGGGCGCTGGGTGCAGGACCGCGAGTATGGACTTCAATTCCGGGCCGATGTGCTGACCAGCACGGCTCCGACGACGCGCGAGGGGATCGAGAAGTACCTGGGCAGCGGCATGGTCAAAGGGATCGGTCCCGTGTACGCACGGAAGCTGGTCGCGAAGTTCGGGGAGCAGATTTTCGACATCATCGATCGTTTCTCGGCGCGACTCGAGGAGGTCGAGGGCATCGGTCCCAAGAGACGCCATCGGATCAAGGAGGCCTGGGCCGAGCAGAAGGCGGTGCGCGAGATCATGGTGTTCCTCCACTCGCACGGGGTCAGCACCAGCCGCGCTGTCCGGATTTTCAGGACCTATGGCGCTCAGGCCGTCGAAACCGTTCGGCGCGATCCGTACTGTCTGGCCCGGGACATCCATGGGATCGGATTCAAGACAGCGGATGAAATCGCCCGGAAACTCGGCGTGCCGCACGACTCGATCGAGCGGGCCTGCGCCGGTCTGGATCATGTGCTGCTCACGGCGACGAACGACGGCCACTGTGCCCTGCCGGTCGAGGCGCTGAAGGAAGAGGCCGGGAAGCTGCTCTCGGTCGGTCCGGCGGTGGTCGACGCCGCCCTGGACCGCACGTTGGCGCAAGGCAACCTCGCGCAAGAGACGATCGAAGATCGCGTATTGCTCTTCCTGCCGCGGCTGCAGCGGGCCGAGGAGGCGATCGCCAACTCACTCCACCGCCTTGCGGCCATGCCATCGGCATTCCCGAGCATCGATCTGGACAAGGCCGTCGCGTGGTGCCAGGCGAAGACCGGAACGGAACTGGCTCCCACCCAGCGTGAGGCGCTGCGCAAGGCCTGGTCCGCCCGCGTGTTGGTCGTCACCGGCGGACCCGGTGTGGGCAAAACGACGCTGGTCAAGTCGATACTGCTCATTCTGCGGGCCAAACGGGTGCGTTGCCTGCTGTGCGCGCCCACGGGACGGGCTGCGAAGCGGATGGCGGAGGCCACAGGATTCGAGGCCAAGACCATTCACCGCCTGCTCGAGGCGCAGCCGGGGTCGGGCGGATTTCTGCGCAACGAGGCCAATCCGCTCGATTGCGACTATCTGATCGTTGACGAGATGTCGATGGTGGACGTGCCGCTGATGCACCAGTTGCTGCGCGCCCTGCCGCGCCAGGCCGGCCTGCTGCTGGTGGGCGACGCGGATCAACTGCCATCGGTCGGCCCGGGTCTGGTGTTGCGCCATGTGATCGAGTGCGGGGCGGTGCCGGTGGCCCGATTGACCGAGATTTTCCGCCAGGCCGCCCACAGCCAGATCGTCATCACAGCTCATCGCGTCAACGAGGGCCAACTCCCGCCGCCTTTGCCGCCCGACACCGCCTCGGATTTTTACTTTGTGGAGCGGAGCGATCCGGAAGCGATTCTGCGCACGGTGATCGAGATGGTGAAACGGCGCATCCCGACGCGCTTTCGTCTCGATCCGGTCGGGGATGTGCAGGTGCTTTGTCCCATGAACCGCGGGTTGTTGGGGATGCGCCAGCTCAACGTCCGACTCCAGGCCGAGCTCAATCCGCCCCGGCCGGACCAGGCGGTGATCGAGAAATTCGGCTGGCAATTCCGAATTGGGGACAAGGTGATGCAGACGGAGAACAACTACGACAAGGAGGTGTTCAACGGGGATTTGGGGCGGGTCGAGCGGATCGACATGATCGAGCGGGAGATGACGGTGCGATTCGACCAGCGGGATGTGATCTACGATTTTGGCGAACTGGACGAAATCGTGCTGGCGTATGCGATCACGGTCCACAAGTCGCAGGGCTCGGAGTTTCCGGCCGTGGTGATGCCGCTGGCCATGCAGCATTACCTGCTGCTGCAGCGGAATTTGCTCTACACTGGGATCACGCGCGGGAAACGGCTTGTGGTGCTGGTGGGGCAGAGCAACGCCCTGGCGCTGGCTGTGCGGAACAACCGCACCCGGCACCGATTCTCAGGGTTGTTGGCGCGCCTCCGGCGGATCGCTACGGCT
>DAOOQY010000654.1:0-3365 GCA_035389025.1 Verrucomicrobiota bacterium | reverse complement strand
TTCCGTCCTCCATGATGTCGGCCGCCGGCGTATCCACAACCGTCCGCTCCCACAGCACGGCGTCACCGGCGTCCTTGTCCAGCACCTTGCCGGTGACGGTGACGTTTCCGTTCTTGGCGGCGAGTCTCAAGACCAACGTGACGTTGTCGTTCTTCAACTCGGCGGTGACGCCGTCGTCCGCGACGAAGTACTTCTGGATGCCCTTGGTGATCAGCACGTCGGTCGGATCTTTGGCAAGGCCGTATCCGCCCAGGGTCCCCGGGTTATTGCCGCCCGTATTCGGGATGAACGCCAACACCGCATAGGCATCCTCGCCGGCGGACTCGACGAGATCGACGCGGAATTCGATGGTCCGGCCTTCCTTGAGTTCGAACAGTTCGCTGGTCTTCTGGCTCGCGCTGAAGATGTCTTGATTGGCGGGCGGTTGGTCGAATTGAAACTGGCCGCCCTGCTCGAGAGGCAGGCCAAAACCCGGGATAAACGTGAAGTCGGTCCAAGCGGTCTTTGCATTGTCGTTGAAGTCATCGAGGATGCGAGCCGCGCCGAGCGGGGCGAACACCAACCCGGCGACGAGGCAGAACAAGGCCGAGCCACCGCTCGGCATCAGACGTGTCAGGCATTTCATAAGCGCGTTTCCGCGGGGGTTCATGTTTGTGTTTCTCAATGAGCGTCCGGCTTCTCTACGGCATCCAAGCGACCGCGCAATCGGGCGCGTTGCGGTTCCCGCCTTCGCGTCGGCTTGGTTTGGATCACTGCCTGGAGTCTCAAGGCCGCGGCTCCGAGCGTCAACGAAATTCAAGCCCGCAGAGCCCGGGTGTGAGACTCCGCGAAGCTTTATGAAACATCCGGGCTGAGGCCTCGTCGCCTGTCCAGTCGCCTGCCCAGATAAACCACTTCGTCGCCTGCAGCCCCAATCCGGGCAAGCTCGTCGAAATCGAGCTTGCGATAGAACCGGTACGCGCGGTGATTCACAGCGCTCATGCACAGGTGAACGCCGTCCGAACCGCGCCGCTCCAATGTCTCCAATTGGTGGCGCATCATCCGGAACCCCTGACCCCGGCCCTGTGCCCGCGGCGCCAGATCGATGTGGAGGTGAGAGGGGTAGGCGCGGAAAGACGCCGGATAATAGACCTGATAGTGGTGGTATTCGTGGTAGAGCCGTTGAGACGGCGTCCATGTCGCCGGGTCGCCCTCGGGATCGGGATGCCGGGCGCACAAGGAAGGCAGCCATTCGGCCCTCAGACGTTCGTAAAAGCGCGTCGAATCCAGCGCTGCCAGCACATAACCGCAGACGCCCGCGCCGTCCTCGAGGACAAAGGCCAGATCGGGCTCGAAGGCGATGTACGGCCCCACGTAGAGATTCCCCAAAGCCGGGGGATCGTCCTGGTACAGATGCGTGCCGTCAGCCCCGGAATCGCCCGTCTTCAGACAGACATCGTAAGCGGCATCGAGGTCGGTCGGAAGACACGGGCGAATGCGAAAACCCGATTCGAATTGCGCGTCATTCATCGGAGTGCGCCCAGACTGCCGGAGTGAAGACCCCCGCATCGTCCATCGGCAGAAGCCGCTCGATAGTCGCCGCGAATCCGCCGCGAAAGATTCCGGGACGGTAGTCGGGCGAGCGAAACCGCGCCTTGGGGTTCGGTGCGCGACGGCGCCAGGCGATCCAGGCCAGCAGAAGCAGGACGGTCTCCTTGAGTTCCCACACGCGCGGATAGAGCGCGTAGAGCAAATCGCGATCGTCGAGTTGCGTCAGCTTGTCGCAAAGAGCCAGAATTTGCCGGCTCGTTCCCTCGAAACGCCTTTCGACTGCGCCCCACCGGTCCGGGGCCGCGCCCAGCACGCGTTTCAGGTCGGCTACGTAGGCCCTGGCACGACTCCCCAACTCGCACGGTAGATAGAAGAAATCCGCCAGCAGGCCGATCTCGTCCGTCTCGAGAGTCGCGCCTCCGCGACAGGTGAACGCGGGCAGCCAGGCCGCCGTCGCCCCGCGGAAGGCGGTGCGCGCGGCGGGCGGGCGCGCGGACTGGCACCAGGCGCCCAGGGTGTGGATGGGGATGAAGTTCGCTTCGAACTGGCAGTTGGGATTCAACAACACCCCGCCGATCTCCTGCCGCAGTGCAGGGGCGCGCCCGCTGTAGGGACCCAGATAGAGCCGCCGGCTGTCGTAATCGTTGGCGTGGAGATTGTCCCAGAGAATCGGTTTGCGTCCAACGACCCGGCGCAAAGCGCGAATCGAGTTCGCCGGGATCGTCTCGGAGACAATGTGCGGGCCGGTCCAGAGGAACTCGATGCCCGGTCGCAGTTTCTCGCCGACTTCCCGCAGGTAAGGGGATTGGGGGACGGACGGCTTGGCCATGCGCCCGCAGTAGACGGTGGGACAGAAGAGCAGCCGGCAGCCGGGGAAGTCCCGTTCGAGCGCGCCGGCCACGCGGTTGGCCACGGCGCAATGGGCGGCGGCCACGGTGCCGTACACGCGCCGGTCTTCCTGGGACAGTCCGGCGGGCAGATCGTCCCAGAGAATGGCGCAGTGGGATGCGCCAAGCCGGCGGACCTGATCGAGTTTGGCGATGAGAGTGGCAGTCTCGTTCGGCTTGGCGGCGGCGAGGTCCAAGCCTGGAGCGATCGCGTAGATGAACTGCACCCCGCGTTCGCGGCACGCGTCGGCAACCGCGCGCAGCCCGGCCGCCTCCGATCGCGTGTAAGGCTCGCGCCAGAGCGCGCGGTGCTTCAGATCGTCTTTCGGCGCGTACAGATAGGCATTCAACCCGGCCTGGTGCAACCAATCGATCAAGGCTCGCCGCTGGCGGAGGGTCCAGGGCCGCCCGTAAAAGCCCTCGACCACGCCGTTGAGGGGCGATCCGGCTTTTGTGCGCGCAAGGCTCACTTCAATTCGAACACCAGGCTCGGATCGACCGGGTACCGTCCAAACCGCTCCCCATAAATGGCCAACCCGCCCGGCAGGCCGGCGTCGACTTCGAGCCGAATCACGAACTCACTGCTCTCCGCCGCGGCACGCACGCTCGAGGCAGGCAGATCGGCGCGAATGAGGTACCCATACGACCCGGCCTCGCGCAGTTTCTTGTCTCGCAACTGGGCGTGCCACGAGAGGATGCCACGGTGATCGGCGGGATCATCGGGCAAATCGAACAGGCCGGCCGGAACCCCGTTGACGCGAACCCGCACAGCGCTCGGGAATCGGACCGTGTCTGTCATCGGGTAGGCGTTCGGATTGAGGCTCGGGTCGAGAGTCCCTCTGCCCCGCATGTAATCGCCCTCCTGCTGTCCGCTCCCCTCGCGGTCCTTGCCGAACAACTGCTTGGCCGAGGCTTCCAGGAGCAGCGACACACCGCCGACCTTCGCGG
>DAOOQY010000653.1:0-3381 GCA_035389025.1 Verrucomicrobiota bacterium | reverse complement strand
AATTCGTTAAGTCCCTATTCTCCAATCACCCCCTCCCAGCTCAGAACCGCCCTGTGTTGCCATCGTGCGCCTCGTTGATTTCCCGAACGCTGGCCTTCGGTCGTTTAGCTGGGTTTCTGCTGTCGGTTTGACGTGTTTCGGAGGACTGCTGCTCTGCTTAGTGTTGACTGTCAAAGGTCGCGCGCGGCAAGTCCCACTGACCGTCCTGTGGGGCCTTTTCTTAGTCGTGTGGTTTGGCGTGGGTCTAACCCAGATAGCAGACGGACTTCTCTGACGGTCATCACCCGTACCTCGCGGATCAGACGTCCGCGACGAGGCGTAGTATGCTTCCCCGTGGCAGTCCCAGCACCACTCGCGCACGTTCCCTGCCATGTCGTAGAGCCCGTACCCGTTCGCTACCAATGACCCCACCGGACTGGTGGGGGGCGAGGGCAGGATGCCGCAGATCGGATGCATACCATGAGTCGGGTTGCTTCGCTTCGCCAGCGATCCCGCCCAGCGGGCGGGATTATGAGTCTGACGAGCCTCTCGCTTTCATCAGGCGGAGGAGGGGGCGACACGCGAAGCTTTGACTCACAGGGCCTTTTTGGTAGCGTTCGAGCGCGATGGGCGAAACAGGACCTGCAACAAGGGGCAAGCCGCCAGCGGCAAAGAGCACCCAATACTCAGGTTCAAGTCCTGCTTTTCGCGCTCAGCCTGCCAAGGCATGTCTTCCTTCTTCTGGACAGTGGTCCGCCTGAGCGCGGGCCTGGTCTTCGCCGCGCTCGTTTTGAGTCCTCTGGCGGGGTCGCCGGCCGCCCCGTCAGGCGGACCCGAGTTGATCGGGACGCGCGTGGGTGAGGAGCATGAGCGCGGCCCGCATCACCAGGTGATCGACAGCCTTGCCACCTGGCGCACTCGGGACGGCGCGCTGATCACGACGACCAACCGCGTGACCGTGCTCGCCACCGGCCTGTTCTATCGCGACGCGGAACGGTGGCTCCCATCCAAAGAAGAGATCGTGTTCACCCCGCGTGCCGCGGTGGCCCAGACCGGTCCGCACCGCATCGAGTGCCCGCTGAATCTCGGGGCGGATCGGGTTCACGCGCTCGAGACGTGCGACGGAGAGAAGTTCCGCTGGCAGGTGTTGGGACTGCGATACTGCGACCCTGAAAGCGGACGCAGAGTCTGGATCGCCAGGACTCGCTCTGCCCATGCCGAACTGGCCGCGCCCAACAAGCTTGTGTACCGGGACGCTTTCGACGGGGTGAGAGCCGATTTGCTCTTCGAATACACAAAGGCCTCGTTTGCCCAGGATGTGGTGCTGCGGACCCAGTTGCCGAATCCCGCGCGGTGGGGCCTCGAGTCCGACCGCCTCCGGCTCGAGGTCGTCACCGAGTTTCTCGCGGCGCCCGAGCCGCGGATCGATCGGGTGCAGGTCTGGCGGGAATCGAATCCAATCCGGGCCGCCCGCATGCGCGAGCCGGTTCTTACGCACGATCGACTCGTTTTTGGCGCCTACGGGATGGCGGCGGGACAAGTTTTCTGGGTGCAAGGGACGGATTCCGAGAGCGACCTCGGGTTCGAGCTGCCGGTGCTGCATCGCTGGGCCATGATGGACGGGCGCACGGTGCTTTCCGAGAGCGTCGAGTTCGATGCGCTCCGCATCCTGATCGAGGCATTGCCTCCGCATGAGCCGCCCCCCGGTTTCGATCAGGCCGATCCGGCGGTGGTGTCCGATGCGCCTCCCCCACCCCTAACGCGGGGTCTGGTGCTTGATTGGACGATGGCCAATGGGAGCCAGAAGGACGTCACATTCCGGGGCGGCTCGACGTACCTGGTGGCGGGCGTGGTCAACCTGAGCGGGACGACGACCATCGAAGGGGGCGCGGTGGTCAAGTACACCAACAACGGCCTCGCGCGGCTGAACGTTCAAGGCGACCTGGTCTGCGACACGGCGCCGTATCGCCCGGCTGTTTTCACCGCCAACGCCGATGACAGCGTCGGCGACATCACGCCTCGGGGTGCGGCGACGGATTACTACGCGGCGGTGGCCCTTCAGATGCCGGCGGATGGGGCGGCCATTTCCAACGTGCGGATTCTGCGCGCGCGAACCGCGCTGTATTTCCCGCCGACCATGAACAGCCTACCAACGGACCGGGTCGAGCATGTGCAAGTGGTGAACTGCCAGAACGGGATCGTTGCGTCGGGCATCCGGTATTACAACATGGTTTTGAGGCGGACCCTCCACCTCGGCAACGGGCTGTTCGCGCGCGAGGCCGGCCTGAGGGGGACCAGCAAAGCGATTGTCGGCGCCTATCTCCGAGGCACAGCCGAGCATCTGACCCTGGACGGTTGGACCTACATGGCCCAGGCCACCGGCGAATCATCGAGTTCGCTGGTCGTCCGGAACTCCGTCTTCGCCAACGTGGTCAACACGAGCCCGACGCCGCGTCTGCGTCTGCAGGGCAGCGGGTGGAATGGGTTCTATGCCACGCCGAACTTCGGCGACCAGTGCATCGAGATGCACAGCAATCCGTTCACACGGGCCGGCGCCGGCTGCTACTACCTGGGGGCCGGCAGCCCGTTCCTGGATCGGGGGACCGACGAGATCGACCCCGAACTGATGAAGGAACTCGAACAGCGGACGGTCTGGCCCCCGCTGGCGCGGACCGCCGCGAAGCCGGTCGCACTCGATACGACGCTCGGTCCGACCGCGTTGCGGGACAACGACGGGCATCCGGACCTGGGGTGGCACTATGCCCCGCTCGACTGGTGCTGGACGGGGCTGAGGGTGGCGGGCACGAACGGGCCGGCGACGGTTCTGCTCACCAACGGCGTCGCCGTGGGCATCCACGACAGCGTCGGCACCATCCTGCTCGATGGAGCCCGTTTTTTGAGTGAGGGCTCGCCATCGCGCCTCAACCGCCTGGTGCGGTGCGAGACGGTCCAGGAGAAGCCCGCGGCCCGTGACGAGACGGGACGCACGGCCGCCCTGTTCTCGGCTGCGGGCACCCGGTTGGTTTCGAAGGAAGTTCACCTGCGGTTCACGGAGGTTGCGGTGCTTCCCGGGAAGCGGGCGCTGTTTGACAACACGACTTTCCTTCCGCTGGGGCTTCTGTCTCTGTGCGACTCTCGGTTCGACGGGGTGAGCCTGCATTTGTCGTTGTATCCGCCCGGCGCGGCAGGGCCTGCGACCCTTGGACTGACCAACAACCTGTTTCATCGGTCGAGTTTGAGTCTGGATCAGGACACGGAGTTGCAGCGTCCCTTGCTGGTTGTCCATTTGCGCAACAACCTGTTCGAGGGCGGCAGGCTGAGGCTGGCGGATTACTCGGGATCGGGTTCGTGGGGGGCATACGACAACACGTTCGACACGCTGGAAAGCGTCGCATCCGAAGG
>DAOOQY010000652.1:0-3381 GCA_035389025.1 Verrucomicrobiota bacterium | reverse complement strand
CATCGAGAAGCAAAAGCTGCGCTATTACTACGGGTTGCTCGAACGCCAGTTTCGAGGGGTCTATGAGCGGGCGCTGCGCAAGCGCGGCGTCACGGGCGAGACAATGCTCCAGATTCTCGAGACGCGTCTGGACAGCATCGTGTATCACCTCGGGTTCGCCAACACCCGGGCATCCGCCCGGCAGATGGTCAGCCATGGGCACATCCGGGTCAATGGCCGCAAGGTCGGGATTCCATCGAGCGCCGTGCGCGTCAACGATGTCATCGAGGTGCGGGACCGGAGTGTGTCCCGGCAGATGGCCACAAAGAACCTCGAGTCCTCGACGTCGCGGGCCGTGCCCGACTGGGTCTCGTTGAATCGCGAGGCCTTTCGGGGGACGATGGTGCGCATGCCCACCCGGGAGGACATCCAGCCCGTTGCGAACGAGCAGGCGGTGGTCGAGTTTTATTCCCGATAGGTTCGAGTTCCTGCCGGCTCCCGTGTGGGATGCCGGACGCAATTATATGGGTCTGCCCGGATTGCGGGAAGATCGCGGGCGGGTCAGTTTAAAATTGCCACATATCCAGCCATGCCAGTACGTCTAGGTCGGTTTGAAATGCCGAAGCGGTTGTCGAAGGAAGAGGGCACCGCGACGGCGACATATGCCAAGTTCATCGCCGAGCCGTTTGAAACCGGCTACGGCCACACCATCGGCAACTCGCTGCGCCGTGTGCTCCTCTCCTCCCTCGAAGGGGCGGCGATCACCTCGGTCAAGATCGCCGGGGCCCAGCATGAGTTCACCGCGGTCGATGGGGTTGTCGAGGATGTGACCGACATCGTCCTGAACCTGAAGAAGGTCAAGTTCAAGGCGCACAGCCGCGAGCCGCAGACACTCCTGCTCTCCGTGAACAAAGAAGGCCCTGTGACCGCGGGCGACATCCAGCTCAACCAGCATGTCGAACTGGTCAATCCTTCCCAGCTCATCTGCACCATCGATCGCAAGAAGAAACTCGAGATGGAACTCGAGGTGAAGGTCGGACGCGGGTTTTGTCCGGGCGACGAGAACAAGAAGGTCGATCAAGCCATCGGCGTGATCGCCATCGATTCGCTTTTTTCCCCAGTCGAGCGCGTCCGCTACGCCGTCGAAAATGCGCGCGTCGGGCAGAAGACCGATTACGACCGGCTTTTGCTTGAGATTTGGACCGACGGACGCATCTCGCCCGATGATGCGTTGGTGCAGACCTCGGCCATTCTCCAGCGCCACCTCGATGTGTTTGTCGGTTACGACAAGAACGCGATCGAGTTCGAGGAAGTGACGGACAGCCAGGATGAGGAGCGGACGCGGATGCGCAAGCTCCTGAACATGAGCGTCAACGAGATCGAGTTGAGCGTGCGCGCGGCGAACTGCCTCAACAATGCCAACATCACCACCGTTGGGCAGTTGGCCATGAAGTCCGAACAGGAAATGCTCAAGTATCGCAACTTCGGCAAGAAATCGCTCAACGAAATCAAAGAGAAACTCCAGGCCCTCAACCTGACCCTGGGCATGAACCTGGACGCCAACCTCCTCGAGCCGCCCAAGGACGAGGCGAACAAATCTTAACCCTCTCCCGCCCCTATGCGACACCTCAAACGCACCGCCAAACTCGGACGCACCAGCGAGCATCGACAGGCCCTGCTGGCCAACTTGGTGTGCAGTCTGATCAAGGAACGACGGATTACCACCACCCTCGCCAAGGCGCGCGCCGCACGGCCCGTGGCCGAGAAGATGATGACTCTGGCCAAAGGGGGCACGCTCCACGACCGACGCCTGGCTTCGAGCCGCTTGCTTCAGGACGAACAGGCCGTGCGCGTTCTGTTCAGCGAACTGGCTCCTGCCCACCGCGACCGGCGAGGCGGCTACACCCGCATCCTTAAGCTCAACCAACGGCAAGGCGATGCCGCCAGTCTGGCCATTCTCGAATGGGTCGAAGGCGCGCCCGTCGCGACGACGACCGCCGCGGGTGAAAGCCAGCCCGGCGCGGCTGCCCCAGACGCCGCCCCTGCGGCGGAAACCAAGTAACGGGCACGATCCGAAGAGTCACTCGATCCATTGCTCAGGCATTGATCGGAGTCGGGCCAAGAGGCTCGCGTCCGCCGTGGGGAATTGATACCGGTCGAGTTCGTCTAGTCTGGCCCAGACAAACTGGGCACACCCAAGAGCGCGCGGTTCGCCCTCCGCCCATCGGCAGCGGAAGAACTCGATGTGAACCGTCCGGTCAGCGTAAGGATGGTCGACGCACTCGATTCGATCCACGACAGTCACCTCGATGTCGAGTTCCTCTCGAAGTTCACGGCGCAGGGCGTCCGGATAAGACTCGCCGGGCTCGCATTTGCCCCCCGGGAACTCCCAAAAACCGCCCCAATGATCCGCGGGGCGGCGTTGTGTGATGAGGACCTTCCCGCCTCGAAAGACCAGTCCCGCCGCAACCTGAACGGCCCTCACAAAACTACTTGGCTGGGGGGGGCTCGGTCGCCGTGGCCGGTGTCGGGGCTTCGACCGTGGACACAGCGTTGGATGGCGGTGTCGTCGGCGGGGCTGTGACCGTCGTGGTCGCGGACGCGACGGGCGCGTTGGTGGACTGGCTCAAGTGAGGGAAGCGGCGTTCGAGCTTTTCGAGGAGTTCCCCCGCATCGCTGGCGATTCTGCCCACACCGATTTGTTTGCTGAGTTGATCGTAGATTCGATGTGCCTGTTCGGGCTGGTTCTTGGCCTCGTGGAGAGTCCCCATGGCAAGCCGAGCCCGGGCCGCCACCGCATCCTCCGGAAATTGATTCACAACCAACTGGTAAGCGGCCAGCGCGGCATCGACTTGGTCCAGTGCGTCGAGGCTGGCAGCCGTGCCAAAAGCCGCAAGAGGAGCCAAGGGACTGCCCGAATGGTCCTTCTGGAACTGCTCGAAGTGCTTTCGGGCCTGGGCGTAATCGCCTTCGGCGAACAGGTTGCCCGCAGCCAGCAGCAGAGCGCGTTCGCCCGCGCTTGTGGACCCATACTCGCCGGCGAGTTTCAGAAGGTCAGCCGCCGGGACGACCGAGTCCTTGGCGCCGGCTTGCTTGGCCTGCAGCGCCAACAGGGCCCGGCTGCCTGCCAGTTCCTTCTGTCCGCGGAAGTAGGAATAGACGTACACCACCACGAATAACAGCAGGCCAATGCCGATCCAAAACGCCAGCCGCTTCTTGTTCAACTCGAGCCAAGCCAGAAACTCATAGGCCTTCGTCGAGTCTGTCGTCGCAGGTTGCATAAAAGACCGTGATTCTCTGGACGCACATCGAAAAGGCAAGCGGGAAATCCCTCGCGCTTCGTTGACACCACGGTTATTCTGTTTAAATTCCTGAAGGGTTGCAGTTGTTGAGGTTGGAAAT
>DAOOQY010000651.1:0-3384 GCA_035389025.1 Verrucomicrobiota bacterium | reverse complement strand
ACGGTCGAGGTCTATCTCGCTGACCGCCCGACCTACAATATCGGCACTCCCAACACCGCCCGACTCTTCATCGCCGACCGCGCCTTGCCGGTGGTTACCGTGACCGCTTCCGACGAGACCGCGGCCGAGCCTTCGGACGCTGGCGAACTGACGTTCACCCGGACGGGGGACGTCAGCCGCGAGTTGGTGGTCGACCTCAAGTGGGGAGGCAACGCCAAGCCTGTTGCGGATTACGTCCCGATTTCGCGGATTCGGTTCCCGGCGGCACAGAACCGGGTGATTGTCTCGGTGTCTCCGGTGGATGACCGGTTGCGCGAGGATGCCGAGTACATCGTGGCGACGATCCTGCCTGGAGCCGACTACAACGTGGGTGCTCAGGATCAGGCCGTCATCGCTCTCAATGACGACGACGGCGGCTCCGCGCTCGCGGTCGGCTTCGACTTCCTGACATCGAGCGTGTTCGAAGGCACCAGCGACGGCGAAGCCTATCTCGCAGTCACCGTCACCGGGAATCCCGCCCAGGATCAGGACGTCACGGTCCAGTATAAGGTCACCGGCGGCACCGCAATCCCGGACGTTGATTATCCGCTGGTGACCTCGACTGGCCTGGTGGTTTTCCCGCACAATCCCAGCGGTGCCGAGGACAGTCGATGGATCGAACGGACCAAGCTGATCGCCCTGCCGATCAACGACAACCAGCTTCTCGAGCCGGACCGGACGATTGTGGTCACGCTCCTCGAACCTCCGTCCTTGCTCAGCAACTGGCTGACGACCAACGATATCACAATCACCAACGAAGTGGGTGAGCCAGTCACCACCAATGAAGTCGTCACGAATTACATGTTCGTCCCGATCCCCCTCAACGCCCAGTTCGACGTCTATAAGGCGCATACTCTCACCATCCTCGACGACGATTCCGCAATCGTGACGATCGAGGCGGGTGCGCCCCAGGTTGGCGAGGGGGACCCCGTGGGCACCTACTTCCGCATCCGGCGCGAGGGCCCCACGAACCGAGTTCAGAAAGTCATCCTCCAAACCTCCGGGTTCGCCAGCAACGGCAGCGATTACCAGCCAATCCCACCGGCTGTCGAAATCCCGATCGGCGAGGAATGGATCGATATTCCGCTCCTCACAGTGGATGACCCGGTCCAGGAGTTCATGGAAGACGTGACGGTGACGCTGGTCGATGTGCCCGGCGGCACAATCGGCGGACAGAGCAGCGCCACGATCCAGATCGTCGATAACGACGGCACGGTCGAGTTCACTCAAACCGCCTACACCGCGTCCGAAAATGTCGGCACTGCCCGCGTCCCGGTTCGGCGCACCGGTCACAACAACACCCCTCTGGTCGTCAATTACTCCGTCCTCGGAGTGAGCGCGACGCCCGGAGCCGATTTCGCGGCGACCAACGGCACGTTCACGTTCGCCTCGGGCGAGACTGTCTTCGACCTGCCTGTCATCATCGTGGACGACCCGGCGGTGGAACCGGCCGAAACGGTGCGGCTCATCCTCACCAGTCTGGGGAACGGCGCCCCCATCGGAGGCCAGGCCTTCGCCACGCTGACCATTCTCGATGACGACTCCTATGTCGAGTTCGCCTCGGCCAATTACCGCGTCACCGAAAACGGCACGAACGCGACCATCGCGCTGCGCCGGATCGGGGCGGTCGACAATCCGATCGAAGTCGACTTTGCCGCCACCAACGGCACGGCGACCGATGGCATCGAGTTCGTGGCCACCAACTATCCGGTCGCGTTCGCTCCGGGTGTGACCAACGCAACCGTCCTGGTGCGCATCCTCGACAACACGCTGATCGAGACGAACAAGACAGTCCAATTGTCGCTCGCAACCAACGCCGTCAGCGGCGGGTTGGTCGGTCCTCAAGCCACGGCCGCGCTCGAAATCGCAAATGACGACTGCGCCCTCGAATTCGCCTCGAGCGAATACAGCGTGGATGAGTTCGCGCGCGTCGTCACGCTGGACGTGCGCCGCATCGGAGGTTCGGTCAACGCCGTTTCGGTCGATTACACAACGACAAACGGGACCGCCCAGGCGACCAAGGATTACGTCGCAACCGCGGGCACACTCCGATTCGCCGGCGAAACAAACGTCGTCGTCCAGGGCGGCTCGGGCAACTTCGTCCTCGAACCCGGCGAAACGAACAGGCAGTTCCAGGTCCGAGTCATCGACAATTCCGCCGGGGAAGGCAACCGGAGTCTTGGGGTTCTCCTCAGCAATCCCCGAGGCCCGGCCCCGGGGGCATTGTCTGGCTCGACGATCCTGGGCGAGCAAGTGAACACCATCGTCACCATCATCGACGACGAATTGCCCGGCAGCGTCGATTTCGCATTCAATCCGGGCTTGGGCGCCGATGGGCCGGTCAACGCCGTCGCCGTCCAACCGGATGGCAAGATCGTCCTGGCCGGCGCATTCGCCACTGTCGATGGCACAGTCATGCCGCGCGTCGCCCGCCTGCACGAGGATGGCTATCTCGACAGCTTCTTCAATCCAGGCGCAGGCCCAAACGACACCGTGCATGCCGTCGCAGTCCAACCGGATGGACGCATCCTGCTGGGCGGAGAATTCGCCACCTACAGCGACGACAACGCGCCACGCATCGTCCGTTTGACGGCTGACGGCCTCATCGATTCCGGCTTTGATCCGGGTGCGGGGGCGAACCGCACAGTCCGCGCACTGGCTGTGGGGGCCAACGGCGCCATTGTCCTGGGCGGCGATTTTCTCACAGTCGGCGGCGTCAGCCGGCCCGGGATAGCGCGTCTGACGGCCGACGGCTCGCTCGATCTGACATTCGATCCAGGTGCGGGCGCGCCCGGAGGCGTCTTCACAGTCGCCATCCAGTCGGACGGGAAGGTGTTGGCCGGCGGCGGGTTCTCGAGTGCCGGCGGGGCCAATTACCCCTTCCTCGCCCGTTTCAATGCGGACGGGACTGTCGACCGGTCCTTCAACACGGGGACCGGGCCCGATGGGGTTGTGCGATCCATCGCGGTGGGCGCAGATGGCAAGGTCATCATCGGAGGGGCCTTTGTGAAGTTCAACAATTTGGACCGCGCGCGCATCGCCCGGCTCAACGCGGACGGGTCTCTCGATGCCAGCTTCGATCCGGGCTCGGGCGCCAACCAGACCGTGTATGGCGTCGGTGTCCAAACCGACAGGAAGGTTGTTCTGGCCGGCAATTTCACCGAAGTGAGAGGCCAGCTCATGTCACGCTACGCGCGCCTCAACCCCAACGGCACCGTGGATGACGGATTCCTGATCTTCCAAGGGGCCGACGGGTTGATCCGGAGTCTGGCGCTCCAGTCCGACACGGCCCTCGTTGTCGGCGGCGACTTCACCACGCTCAACGGCTTGCCGCGACGCGGCATC
>DAOOQY010000650.1:0-3389 GCA_035389025.1 Verrucomicrobiota bacterium | reverse complement strand
GCAGTCCTCTTGCGAAGTCCCAGTGCCCTGTGCACCATCGGGGTGTGAAATATGCGGGCTAAGCCTGCCACAAGGCCCACATTTGTGCAATACCACACAAATGTTGAACTCGTTGTTTCACCCCCCCCTGCCCTGCTGGCCTCGCGGCCGCTGAACACCGGGACCGTCCGCCTGGAAAGCCGCATCGCCGTGACCGGCATCGCTGACTTGAGGGTCGAGGACCGCTGCTTGCCAAACCGGTTCCGGTAGGCCACTGTCCTGTCAGAACAACCGACACGACTCGGGCGGCGGCTGTGTCAGAGCACGGCCCTGTCCCGCGGATCGAGCCCGCGTGTGACGCGTGCGTTGCTCCAGCGGTCCCGCTCGGATCGGCCAAAACCGGGTTACGCGATGAACAATCAGCCCGCATCGGCGTCCGTCACAGGAATCATGGGCGGTGTCGCCGCGGCATTTGCCTGTCTGGCAATCGTCCTGGCACTGCAGAATCGCTCGCTCCAGACCCAGATTTCAGACGCCCGCCGCCTCTGGTCCGAAGCCGTCGCTTCCACCGCGGATTTGCGCGTCCAGCACGCCGCATCGACGGCGGACCTCTCCTCGCACCGCCAGCGGCTGGCGGACTTGCAGCAGGAAATCGCCGAACTCGAGTCGAGGGTGTCAAGCAATGTCGCCGTCAGCAGCCAGCCGGTCCCCGTCCGAATCTTCAACGGGACCCGTCTCGTGGGCTGGGGCTGGATTCCGCCATCGTCCACAAACCGGGCCGGCATGGCCGGCGAAGGTGTCGCCACGGTCTTCCTGGACAGTCGCAACACGTCCGCACCTCCCGCCGATAACCCGACCCCCGGCGATCCCCAGCCCGCCGCTCCCAGGATAGCCACGGTCACCAGTTCCGCCTTCACACACCAACAGTACCCTTACTTCTGGCCTGCCATCTGGCTCGGCCCCGATTCGGATCGCGACCACGAGAGAGGTCACGATCACCCGCCCCAACCACCCGCGCCACCCGCGCCGGAAATCCACCCGCGCCCGACGCCGACGCCGGCTCCAACACCTGCTCAGCGCCAGGTGCTCAGGACAGTCCCGCAGCGGCTGCCGACGTTCTCCCAGCCCGCGGCGCGCCCCGCTTCTTTCCCTCAGCGCCCTCAAGTCCCTTCCGACCGGATACAGCCGTTCGCCGCCCCGTCCCCTTCGCCCAGCATGCGCAGCTCATCCACGGCGATCACCCGCCCCGCAAACAGCAGTGCCGCGCGCCAACCGATCGACCGGAGAATCTCCCCGCGTTGAATCATTATTTGCGGGAGATTGCATTAGGTTGACGCGTATGCGCAGTCGCGGGAGAGGCCCCGGATCGAGACAATTGCCGTCATCAATCAGGGCCTCGCGGAGTTCGGCCCTCCGAAATCGCGCTGGTCATCAGGCCCGGGCACCTTCAGAATCGCGCCTGGGTTTTGTCATCGAAGATTGAATATGCGATTCTGAAAACCATGAGCAATCCGTACACCGTACTCGTCGTGGGCATGGGCAAACGTGGCATGCACCACGCCACAGCCTTCAACGCCAATCCGAAGTTCAAGGTGACCGGCATCTGCGATATCGACGCCGCCCGCCTCGACGCCGCAGCCGCCAAGCTTGGTCACCCGGAGAAGAGCACCAATGCCGCCGCCCTGGCCCGCGCCCTGCGCCCGGACGTCTTCTGCTTCTGCACCCTCCCGAGTCTGCGTCTGCCGATGATCCGGGCCGGACTCGAAGGCGGGGCGCGGCTTCTGGCATTCGAGAAGCCCGTGGCCCTGACCAGCGCCGAACTGCTCGATCTTCGCAACCTGGTCCGCCAGGCCAAAGCCAAGGCCGTCGTCAGTCACCAGCACCGCTATGGCCAGCACTACCAGAAAGTCAAAGCCATCGTCGCGAGCGGCGCCCTCGGACGAGTCCACACGGTCTACGGCACGGCGACGGGCTGGATGACCCACATGCTCTCACACCTGATCGATTACACCTGCTGGTTTAACGACTACCAGCCGGGCGTCTGGGCCATGGCCCAGGCGGCCGGTCGCACCAAGTTCGCCGACAACCATCCCTCGCCCGATTACATTGGCGGTTTCGTGCAGTTCGCCAACGGCGTGCGCGGCATCTACGAGTGCGGCGCAGGTGCTCCGGACCAACCCGAGGTTGCGAAATGGTGGGGCAAGAACCGCATCGGCGCCCAGGGCACTGAGGGGTTCGCGGAGGTGCTCACCAATGGCGGGTGGCGCGCCGTCACAAAGTCCGGAGGCTGCCAGAGCGGCGAAGGCGCGATGAACTATGACCTGGATATGCCGCCTTACATCCAGCAGATGGCTGATTGGCTCGACAACGACGCCAAAGTGCACCCGTGCAATTTGGACCATGCCAGCCTGGGCGCCGAGATCATGCTGGCCCTCCAGCGCAGCGCGGCCGAAGGGGCTCAGGTGGCGCTCCCGCTCACCGTCGGGGCCGACGAGCAGGCTCTGCTCAAAGCGAAGATGCCCGACATGCCGGTCCTGGTCTCCTGTGAACAGAATCGGAAGGAGTTCGGGCTGGGCTGACGGTCTCGATGATCAACCTCGGTTCTCTCAACCCGCCGCAGCGGGA
The DNA here is from genome assembly GCA_035389025.1 of Verrucomicrobiota bacterium. Taxonomy (GTDB): domain Bacteria; phylum Verrucomicrobiota; class Verrucomicrobiia; order Limisphaerales; family J093; genus MWFF01. Next base: position 785 of record DAOOQY010000650.1, on the reverse strand, counting down.
GGCGGTGACGACTCTTCGCGGGCCGGTGCTCATTCTGGCAGGCGCGGGCACGGGCAAGACGCGCGTCATCACCACCCGCTTGGCCCACATGATCGAGCGAGGCGTCTCACCGCAGCATGTCCTGGCCGTCACCTTCACCAACAAAGCCGCCCGTGAAATGCTCGAACGCGTCAAAGCGCTGCTGCCGCGGCAAGCCCGGCCAACCGACGGCGCATCGACCCCGCGCCCGACGATCTGCACATTTCACGCGCTTGGCGTCCGCATTCTCCGCGAGCACATCGAGCGGCTCGGCTACAAGCGGCACTTTGTCATCTACGACGAATCGGAGCAGTTGGCCACGATCAAGCGCATCCTCAGCCGGATTTCGGTGCGGGGCGAGTCGGTCGATCCGCAGGCCGTGCTGAGCATGCTCAGCCGGTTCAAGAATGCCGGCGACCAGGAGCCTGCGTTCGGCGACCCCAACATCCGCGCCCTCGCCGAACATGTCCGAAACCACTACGACTCCGCGCTGCGCGCCTGCAACGCGGTCGACTTCGACGACTTGTTGCTGCTCACGCTCCGGCTCTTTGCGGAGCATCCCGACGTGCTCGAGGCCTGTCGGGCGCGGTACCGGTATGTCATGGTGGACGAGTACCAGGACACCAATGCCGCCCAGTTCCAGATCGTCCACGCCCTGACGCGCGAGCACCGGAATCTCTGCGTTGTCGGCGACGACGATCAGAGCATCTACGGTTGGCGCGGCGCCCAGATCGCCAACCTGCTCGATCTCGAGCGCCATTTCCCGG
>DAOOQY010000649.1:0-3412 GCA_035389025.1 Verrucomicrobiota bacterium | reverse complement strand
CCACAGCCCGGATATGAGACCCCGCGAAGCCTTATGAAATATCCGGGCTAGCGCGGGCTCGCATCCGTTTCCAGGTCGCCCAACGCATACTGGATGCCGTCCAGACAGAAGCGGAGAACGCCAGCGTCCTGAAACACGTTGGCAGCGTGTCCGAGACTGCAATAAAAGACCCGCCCCTGGCCGTGTTTCTTGATCCATGCGACGGCGAAATCCCCATCCGTCCGTTTGACGCCATTCTTGACTGCACCTGTTGCAGGATCGGACAGGTCCAGGCTGACCAGCACCCGGCGATCGGCGCGGGTGTAGGGCTCCTTGAATTGGTAGATCTCATCTTGCAGCTTGAATCCTTTGCCGCCCCAGGCCCGATTCAGCGTGTGCGTCGGCTCTTCGATCTTGAACGCCCAGGTGCCGCCCGCCCCCCACGGATGTCCGTCGAAGAGACCGCCCATCATCGCCGCGGCCTCCGACCAATCGTAAAAGCAATCGGTGGCGGCATGGATGCCGACAATACCCTTGCCCTTTTGGACGAAATCGAGCAGGGCCTGCTTCTTCGCCGCATCCGGCATCTTCAGTTGCGTCGTGTTGTTCAGGACAATCGCGTCGTACTTCGCCAATTGATCCGGATCAAACACGCTGTAGTCGTCGCTGAAATCGGCCGTGTACGCGCCCGTGCGGCGCCCCATCTGGGCCAGAGCATGATTGCCGCCGGCAATGCCATCGCCGTGGAAGAAACCCTCGCATCGCCAGAACACCAGGATTCGCCGCGCCGCCCGGGGCTTGGCCACAGCCTCCGCGGGAGCGGCTGCTTCAATCCGCTCGATCGTTGCCGGCGTCAGTTTCGGCGGCGTCTTGGCGTTGTCCTGTGCCTGCACGGTGCATAGGGTTTCCTGAGCTCCGAGGGCCATGAGGATGGCACATCCCGTCCCGATGATGAGTGATGTTTTCATTCGATTTGAGTCTTGGTGATGAACTGCGCTCCGCGCCGTGCACATGGAATGGCACGAGCCCGTCAATCGCATGCGGACCAGATCGCGCTTCGGCTCCGCCTGTCATGGGGCGACGCTGCCAGATGCCGACCGGGCTGTCACGCGCAGAATGCACAGGCCGGATACAGCAGAACGCGAATGCGCCACTCGGCCCGGATGTTCCAGAGAGCTTCGCGGAGTCTCACACACGGGCTCTGCCAAAACCGGGCCCGGAAAGGGATTCACGGGCATCCTGTCGGTTCTGAAGGCGTTCGGTCACGGGAACAGTGTGCTGCATTTCTCTGAATCTCGTACCCGGCACGAGTCGCGTTGTTTCAGGGGAGATCGACGCGCACCTGGTAGTAACGCTCCCCGTCGACAAACGGAAACCAGCCGGTCCGCGTCCCGTCGTCAATCCACCGATGACGATTGCCATCGATTCGATAGACGGGGTGATAGACAGGCAGCCAGGGAGCGTCCGGACCCAGAGGGCCGGGGCTCCAGAAGACTTCGTAATTGCGCCCGGGTTGGCCTTCCCAATCGAGGGCAACGAGGGGTTCACCGCTCTCACTGGGCACCGCCCGGGCCGTCACGACAAAAAGGGAGCCGGCAGAGGCTGGGTCGGTCCCGGCGAGATACTCCGAGAAGTTCGAGGCGCCGTCGGCGTCGGGGTCATCGGCGGCGCCGCTGTTCATATGACCGAACCGCTCCGTTTCCCATGAATCCGGGAGACCGTCCTGATCCAGATCAGGCAGGAGCGGCAGAACCGTGATGGCGCCGGACGTGGTAATCGGCTGGATTGGAGCGGTCGTCTGGTCGAAGAGCCGCGCCTCCTCCCACAGAATCGCGAACGTGCCTTCCGGCGCGCTGCGCCCAATGCGGATCGGGACGGTGAACAGGATCGCCTGTCCCTCCTGCATGCCCGCGGCGCGGGCCATCGAGACATCCAGACGCCGGGTGCCCACCCGGGCAGCGACCACGAAACCGGCGGTATCGGAAGCAAGGGTCGGGGCGTCGACGCTGGCAAAGTCAGGCACGATCATGCGGAAGGTCCCGCCGGCGATTCCCGACGCCTGATCGACCCAGACGCGGGCAACGAGTTGGGCGCCCGGGGCGCCGGAAACGTCTTCGACGCTGATTGTGACGGCCTGGCCAACCCAGGCGGCGAGCATCAGGGCGGCCGCTGTGTGCGCCCAACCGCGACCGTCGCGAGCAGGGAACAATCTTCGGAGAATCGAGGCATTCATGGCACGCTAATTCGTTACGGCGATTTCGACCGGCTCCGCCACCCCACGCACGTCCGGATTGTAATACTCGTACACCACCGAGCGCGGCGTCTTGGCGCGGATGGGGTACTGCGCGGCCAGGCGGTACACAAGGCTGACCGGGTCGGCGTGATCGAGTTCATCGAGGTAGAAGATAATCTGACGACCGGCCACCTGGTATTTCTGAATCGCCTTGCCCACCAGTTGATCCAAATCGTCCCGCAGGACTTCGAATCCGGGCGGAATCCCCACATCCACGACAACCATTTTGGCTTTGCCAGGCTGGTTGTTCGTTACCCGGACCGTGCAGGTCAGCAGATCGGCGGCAGTCAGTTGCGTCTTGTCATACTGGACGTCGATCGACAGGAGTTCTTGGCCCGGCGGGTCCACTCCCTCCCACGGGAGGTAGTAACGCCCGATCAATTGATAGAGATTGCTGCCCTTGCCCTCGAACGTGAGGCGCACCGCATTGTCGCCTTCGACAGTTTGCTCGCCCAGATCGCAGAGAAAGAGCACATCGCTGTTGGCCTCGGTCAGACGCAGCGTCTTGACCTCGGCGCCGTTAATCGCGATCCCGACGGTCGCGTCTGCAGGTGTCGTGACTCCGCCGGCGGCGAGTGCGAAGGCCTTGAGCGCCTGGACAGTGGCCTGGGTGGATCCGAAGTTGCCGTGTCCGTCTTTCGATGACGCAAGATAGTTGAGCGCCTTGGCGGTGGTATTGGGATAACCGCCGAATCGGAGGTAGGCCTGCGCAAGCAAGCCCGTCAACTCGACGTTTGCCCCCTGCCCCATCGAGTAAGTCATCGTTGCGGCGGTTTCTTCCCACCAGACGCGGTCGTTCTCTTCGTGCTTGCGGCGCTCGAATTCCTCGAACAGCCCCGGCAGCAGAGGATCGTTGGCGTCGCACAACAGCGCATGGGCGCAGAGGGCCAGTGTATAGGTTTCAGGCTGCCAATCCGGGCGGGCGAGTTGGGCCTTGACGTAGGCGGTGCCGGAAGCGACCGCCGCCCCGCTGTAACCGGAACTGGTCAGGCCGCAGACGACATAGGCACTCGTGCGCAGAACGTCGTTCTGGAACCGGTCGATCGCGCCCTCGGCGATCCCCCCGTCGGTCGGAATCCAGGAGCCGTCAGGTTCCTGTCCGGCCACCAGCCAGTCCTGGGTGCGCCGGATCACAGCCGG
>DAOOQY010000648.1:0-3414 GCA_035389025.1 Verrucomicrobiota bacterium | reverse complement strand
TTCGACCGATTTCTACCATCGGGAACTGAGCTACTACAGCGACCTCTACGACACCGTGCTGAGTGGCGTCCGGGTGGGTTTGACCCGCACGCTTTGGAACGACTTCTGGTTGGGGAGCATCGGCTACGAAATCCAGAACGTGGGCATTGTCGATATGCCCAGGGAGCCCGAGGATCCCGATAGAGATCGCGTGCCGCAGGAAATCCGGGCCGAGGAAGGGTACACCCTGGTCTCGAAGATTTTTGGCTCGATCGCCTACGACACCCGCAACAGCGTGCTGCTGCCCAACCGCGGCCAGCGCACCGCGCTCGAAGCCGAGATCGCCGGCGGGCCGCTGGGCGGGGAGACGGATTTCTACAAGCTGCAACTCCGCTCCGCGCGCTACATCCGCGGTTTGGCCCCCGGGCATGTGCTCGAACTGAGCGGGCGCATCGGTGTCGTCGACAACTACGGGTCCGACGACCTGGTGCATCTCTTCGACCGGTTCTTCCTGGGCGGCATGTACACCTTGCGCGGCTACAAGTTTCGCGAGGTTGGCCCCTACGATTCGCGGGGCAGGGAGCCGATCGGCGGACGCACCTACTGGTTCGGCTCGGCCGAATACAGCATCCCTATCATTGAACGTTTGCGCCTTGCGGTATTCTATGACATAGGCAACGTGTATCCGCTCTCGTACAGCTTTGACACACTGCCCGACAATTATGGACCGCATCCATATGGCCTCTATAGCGACAACTGGGGCGTGGGAATTCGTTTCAATATTCCCATGCTCGGCCCGTTGCGCCTCGACTACGCCTGGCCCATCACCCACGACAACTACACGGACGACTCGGGCCGGTTCCAGTTTGGCGTCGGCTTCACCCGCGAGGATTACTAATCACTCAAAACCCAATCCAATGCTGCATCGAATGAACCTCTCGCTCACGAAAACGCTCATCCCATCCCTTAGCGCACTCTGCCTCGGCCTCGCCTTGACCGGCCTGACCCCAACCGCCCAGGCCCAACCCAAAGTCGCCGTCATCAACCTCAAGACCGTCTTCGACGGCTACTGGAAGACCAAACAGTCCGACGTCTCGATCAAGGATCGCCAGGCCGAGTTCGAGAAGGAACGGAAGAAGATGGTCGAGGACTACCAGAAGGCCAATGACGAGTACCGCAAGATGAGCGAAAGCGCCAGCGACCCCGCGGTCTCGGGCGATGAACGCGACCGGCGCAAGAAGACCGCCGAGGGCAAACTGGGCGAAATCAAAGAGATCGAGCAGAACATCCAGCAGTTCGACCGGCAGTTCCGCACGCAGATCACCGACCAGATCAAGCGGATGCGCGACAACATCATGCGCGAGATCATCGAGGTGGTCACGTCGAAGGCCAAAGCCGGCGCCTACAACCTGGTCCTCGACGCCGCAGCCGAAAGCGTCAGCCAGACCCCCGTCATCCTGTTCAACTCCGGCACTCCCGATATGACCGAGGAGGTCCTCACCGAACTCAACGCCAAGGCCCCTCCCGGTTCCCTCGACAAGGCAAACGAGCCGAAAACCCCATAGCCCGGAAATCAAATGCTGGGCCGGGGACACACTTTTCCGGGCTAGTTGGCAAAACCGCGCCCGGAGAGGAAACCAAGAGTGTCGTGTCCGTTCTAAAGGCGTTTTGCCATGGGGGCAATACGCTGCATTCCCCTGTGTCTCTCAAACCTGGCGCGGTTTTGCTTTTCTAACCCGCATAGCAGTCCTCTATCGGAGTCTAACCGCCCTGTGCACTCACGGGGTATGCAATATGCGGGTTAGAGGCCGGCCCGGAGTTCCCGATAGTCCTGGGTCCGATTCAACGCCTCGAGGCGCCGCACCCAACCCTCGTCCCCGGGCCGCACAAATGACCCGCCCGGACAGGCCAGGCCTTCGTCGGACAAACCCGCAAAGACCGTGATCGGCCGCCCCTCCGCCCGCACCAGGGCGCGCGCCACATCGGCCAGCCGCGGAGGACTGTACTCGCCGCGCCGGAAGCTCTCTTCCAGAGGCGTGCCAAAGGCCACATAGGTCGGGTTCAGATGCAGATTGATCCGAACCCCGGTTTCGCCCGCCCACCTGCTCAGGTAGTCGATGGCCGCATGAATGTCCTTCACGCCCGCCTCATCGCTCATTTGAGGCACCGGCTTCTGCATGAAGTAGCACTTGAGCCTGAACCCGTATCGAGCCACGGTCCGGACCAGGTCCTCGAATTGCTCGAGCTTGAGGCCTTTGCGGAAAACCCCGTTGCGAATCTGGTCGTCAAACGCCTCGAATCCGATCGCCAATTCGAGCGCTGTCGGCGTTTCGCCCTCCTGCAAAGCCCGCGCGATGAACTCGAGTTCGGGCAGGTCGACATACTCGACACGGGTCTCCAGGGTGAGGACCGCCAAGTGCGGCAGGTGCTGGTTCAGCTTGGCGATCAAGTAGATCAGCGCCGTTGACGAGAATGTCTCCTGGTCCAGAACCGATCCGTTGTTGCTGACGATCACCTTCCGGAGTTCAGACGCCTTCGCGGCCACAACCGGGTCATCGAGCAGTTCGTCGACCTGCGCCATCAACGCGCGGAATCCCACCCGCCGCGCCGACATCAGGGTCGGCAGATTGCACCCCAGGCACTGGGACCAACGACAGGCTTGCGTGTAAAAGACCACAAACAAAACCAAGCCCTCGATCGATTCCTGAAACCAGTACATCGCCGGGCGCGTCGGATCGTGGGCCTCGTCGAACGCGTAGTCTTTGTGGCTGTGCCGGGTGGCCTGGAGAATCCTGGTCGCGACGCCATCGACGGCGCCGGCTGAGGCGGCAGCTTGCACGCCTCACACACTGCACCAGACCGGCCCGAAGGCAAGAGTCTAACGAGACGCGCCTCAGACCACATCCACTCCGGGAGGTGGTCCTAATCGTTCTAATCGTAATCCTAATCGGCGACAGAGGATTACGATTACGATGACGATGACGAGCGGGAACCTTGGGTTCATGGTCTCCGTGCGCATTCAACCGTTGAATGTCAATGCTTCCCATGAGGAGTGCACGGGTCATGCGCAGTCTCTCCGGTTCGCTCCCGCAGCCAACTGACCCGCGCCTGGTCAGACTCGATGCTGACTTTCAACCGCTCTGAGTCAGCATAGAGTCAGCATAGAAGTTAGCATAGACCCCCCTTTTCAGCATAGGATTCAGCATAGGATTCAGCATAGAAGGCTCGGGAGCGGCGGTTACCAAAAAAATGTGCCGCGTCCGATCCCCATTCTCGGGCCCGACCGTGCGCGCCTTAACCCCGCCTCGATCGCACCCTGCGCTACATCGTCTCGAACCAGCTCCCCGTCTCCACGCCGCAGCTCTTTCTCGACGGCGTCCGCCTCTGCGACGAAGACAGCGACATCGGCCTGTCGTACACGCTGTCGAAGCTCGC
>DAOOQY010000647.1:0-3418 GCA_035389025.1 Verrucomicrobiota bacterium | reverse complement strand
GACCGACGTGTCGCCCCAGCCAGCCGGAAAGGCGACGGCGTTCTATCCCACCGTGAGCGTAAGCATTCTGGATCGCGACACGTACGTCGAGCCGACGTCGATCACGCTCTCGCTCGATGGCGTGCCGGTCCCGAGCGAGTCCCTGACAATCGATTATGCCGTGCACAAGGGCGACAATCCCGGGGTCCAGGAGTTCGGCGGCGCGACTGTGACCTGCCCGATCTCGACCGTGTTTCCGTGGGGGACCCGGCACACGAACGTGGTGTCGTTTGTCGACAGCGCCGGGGTGACACGCAGCCACACATGGACCTGGACCAGCGCTTATCCCTACCTCGCCGCCAGCAGCAGCCTGCCCGTCGGCAGCCTCAGCGTTCGCGGGTTCGATGTGCGCATGGTCCAAAGCGCAAACGGCGGCGTCCCCCTGGCCAACACCCTCGAACGAGCCCGCCAGCAACTCGCCGTCCCGCCCCTGATCCCCATCGATTTGGCAGCCACCAGCATCGTTCAAGCCCTGAGCTGGGACAAGAGCGGCACTCCGGAGAGCCAGCCGGCCAACGTGCCGGGCTTGTGCTCCGGAACTTATGAGAACATCGCGGTCGAATCGCTCGCTTACCTCGAACTCAAGGCAGGCGTCCATCGCTTCCGCATCGATACCGACGATCGCGCGGGCCTCTACTCGGCCCCCCGCTTTGCCGGAGCCGACGCCCAGGTGCTGTGGGAGAATCCGGGGAACACCGCGGACAGCACCTTCGAGTTCTACGTTGAAGCCGACGGCCTCTACCCGGTGCGTTCCCTGTGGGAAGAGACGGGCGGCGGCGCGCATCATCATCTGTACTCGATCGATCCCAACACCCTGTCCGAAACGCTGATCAACGATCCCGCTGATCCCGACGGCGTCGTTCGGGCCTGGTACCCGCTGGTCTGCCGATCCTCCACATCGGTCGCCGGTCCCTACACCATCGAGCCCAAGGCAGTCAACGCGATCAACACGGCGAATGTCGCGGGCGCGGACTGCAGTCCGACGGTTGTCGCCCGGATGGTCACCGGCGGGACAGTCACTGTCCCGATCGCCGATGGGATTCGGTTCTACGTCCTGGACGGCCCGCGCGCCACCCGCATCACCCGTCTGAGCCGAAACGGGGCCAGTGCAGTCATCGCCTATCAGGTCGAGTGACTCCGCCCTAGCCTGCATTTCTCACCACTTTTGGACACCGCGAAGCCGGAGTTCTCAAGAGAAGTCAGCATGCAGGCCCGGATTTCCGATACACCCGTCCGTCGGTGAGAAATCCGTATAGGGTGAGGCGGTCTGCCGGACGCGGCGCTTGCCCGCGGCCGCGGCCTTGGTTATCACATGAGCGCGCTGCATGAATTGCCTCGCCAAGTTCTGCGTGTCGCTGGCCCTGCTCGGGATGGCTGACGGGCTTGCATCCGCGTTTGCCAGCCAGCCAGACAGCGCTTCCTCGACTCCGCGGCACAAGGCCGAGCCGTCGTATCGCCAACGGGTCTGGACGCGTGAGAACGGCCTGCCCGACAACCGCATCCTCTCGTTGCTGCAAACGCAGGACGGTCACCTGTGGGTCGGCACACCGAGAGGATTGGCCCGTTTTGACGGTCTCACCTTCGAGGTTATCAACGGCGAAACCGTCGCCGAGTTCGTCAGCGAAGAGTGCGCCGCGCTCGCTGAGGACGCCGACAGCACACTCTGGATCGGCACGCCTGCCGGCTTGATTCACCTGGTTCCCGACCGCATCGAGCGGTTCACGACCGCCAACGGCCTGGCAAGCGATCGCATCCTGTCGCTTTGCCGCGCGCGGAACGGCGACCTGTGGATCGGGACAGCTTCCGGGCTCACGCGTCGGCGCGCTGGTGTCTTCGAGACCGTTCTGCCGGTCTCAGCCGAAACCATCGCCGATCCTCAAGCCCTGGTGGTGAGGGCGATGTACGAGGATGCTGCCGGATCGGTGTGGCTGGGCGGCATGAGTAGCGTTCGGCGATGGGATCCGGCGACCGACAGATTCTCGCCTGTGCCTATGCCCGAGGGCCATCAGCAGTTGGCCATGCAGATCGCAGGGGATGCGCGCACGAATGTGTGGCTGCGGGGAATCGGGCTCTTCCTTTGTTCGCCGGATCGGACGATCACTGTGACGCTCGATCGCCAGCAAGTGAGCCGCTATTACGAACCGCTGCAGGCATTCGAGAACGTGAGGGCGTTGCTCGTCGATCGGGAAGGCAACCCGTGGCTCGGTTGGGAGCAGTCCGGACTCACCCGCCTCAGCGGGGGGCAAAAATTCGAGTTCGGGCCCGAGGACGGGCTTTCGGATGGCATCATCAACTGCCTGCTCGAAGATCGCGAGGGGAACCTCTGGATCGGCACCGACCGAGGCGGTCTCAATTGCTGGCAACCACGGCGTTTTGCCGCCTACGGTTCCGCGGATGGGCTGCCCAGCGACGATGTCCGGGTCGTTTATCCCGCCCGAGATGGCGGGGTCTGGGTCGGCACCGAACGGGGCGTTGCCTTGTGGCGGGATGGACTGGTGATCCGCCGTCCGATTGGCCCGAGTCTCTACGACAGACGCATTCGGGCGATTCACGAGGAGCCCGACCGCGCGCTGTGGATCGGGACGATGGATTCGCTCGAACGCTGGCATGAGGGCGAACGCGTCGCCTACCGATGGTCTGAGAGACCCGACAGCAACCGAATCCGCGCGATCAGCGCGGATCGGACCGGGACGCTCTGGGTCGGCCACACGCAGGGACTGGCGCGTTGGAGCGAGGGGCAATTCACGCATTTCTCGACAGCCGACGGCTTGCCGCACAACGACGTGCGCGCCATTCTCGAAGATCGCGGCGGTCGCCTCTGGCTGGGCACTTTCGGCGGCGGGCTCTGTTCCATCGATCGAACCCCGCAACTCCGGGTCCAATCGCTTCTCTGCGTGAGCGAGGGCCTTTCGGACAACCACATTTGCATCATATACGAGGACAGCCGGGGCGTCCTATGGGCTGGGACGCTCAAGGGACTCAACCGCATCGAGTTCGCGTCCGCAACGCCGCAGACCACGAACACCTCCCCGACCATCGCGGTGTTCAATCGGACCAACGGCCTGCCCGATGACGTGGTCAATGCCATCGTCGAAGACGATCTCGGCCACCTCTGGATCGGATGCGATCGCGGCATCTGCCGCGTCGCCCTCGACCAATTCGATGCCGTTGCGTCCGGCCGTGCCCCACGGGTCCAGTGTGTCGTCTACGACGAATCCGACAGCCTGCCATCGAGCGAGGTCAAAGGCCAAAACAGTCATCCGGCGGCCTGCAAGACCGAGGACGGACGGCTCTGGTTCGCCACGACCAAGGGGGCCGTTGTGTTCGATCCCGCCCGCGTCATCCAGGAGGATCTCGCCCCGCTGGTCCAAATCGACCG
>DAOOQY010000646.1:0-3418 GCA_035389025.1 Verrucomicrobiota bacterium | reverse complement strand
CCGCCTTGCGCCAACTCCAGAAGCTCCACACCGGGCCATGAGCACCCCGCCTGCTTTCCATGAACCGAACCTTGGAGGGGGGACGGCTCGTCCCCCGCCGAAGAGTGTTTTTGAAGGAGTTTGGGGCGACGAGGCCGTCGCCGCTCCACACCGGTTCATGGTCCCCGTGCACAGCCATCCTTTGAATGTCAACGATGCCCATGACCCGTTGCTGCGTAGCCGCGGACGTAAGTCCACGCCATCTGGCTCCGTCCGTGCCGTTTACACTCATGCTCATCCGCGACCCGCGCCGGCTGCGTGCCCTGCCTCGCGCGCATCGTGGCTCGTTCTGCTGCTCCTCACACTTGCAGCAATGCTGCGAGCCGCGGATGCCCCCGCCGTCAACTTCGAACGCGGCAACCTCCAGTACGAAAAGGGCGATTATCCCGAGGCCATCGCTTCCTACAGCCGCGTCCTCGAGTCGGGCAAGGTCTCCGCTTCCGTCTGTTTCAACCTCGGAAACGCCTGCTTCAAAGCGGGCCAGTTGGGCCGTGCCCTGCTTTGGTACCGCCAAGCGGAACGACTCGACGCCCGCGACCCGGATATCCAGGCCAACCTGCGCTTCACCCGCACCCAAATCCAGGGCGGCCCACCCGCCCCAACCTCCCGCTGGCGCCGCGCGCTGCCGCGTCTCACGCTCGACCAATGGACAGTCCTCACGGCGGTTCTCACCTGGGGTTGGCTGGGCCTCTGGAGCCTCCTGCACCTCAGTCCTTCCCTGGGAGCCCGCCTCAAACTCCCCCTCGTCGCAGGCGCTGTCGCCCTCCTCTTCAGCACGATGGGCCTGTTCACGACATGGCACGACCAAGGCCTCACCCGACACGCCGTTGTTGTCCAACCCGAAACCATTCTCCGACACGGTCCCCTCGACGAATCACCCAGCCTGCAGACGCTCCCGGATGGCCAGGAACTGGTCGTCCTCGACGAAAAGGCCGGATGGTTTCAGGTCTCCGGCGCCAGCCGTGGCGTCGGATGGCTCAAGACAAACCAGGTCGCCCTGCTCCGCCCGTAGCGAAGCTCCGCTCGATGGCCTGGCCGTGGTCATCTGACTGTCGCTCGGCCGCAGCAAGATCGGCCATATGTCGCGCCCCGCATGATCTGGACCCTCACCGACTCAGTGCGCAGGCAGGGCCAAAGGAATCGTCAGCAACGGTTGATTGGCGGCCAGCAACGGGTCCCCGTTGACATACCATTGGCACACCAGCGGCCCTGTCCCAGCGACCGCGGCACTGAGCAGGCAAGGCACTCCCGTTGCGACCGTGCCGCCAAGCGGCTCGCGCGTGATCGCGGGCGGCAGGCCGGACCCGACGGTGAAACCGTCCACCCAGGCCCACTGGTTGCCCACCGGTTGAGCGCCGGACACTGGGCTGACCACCCACCGGAGCGTTTGTTGCGCCGACGGAAGCACGAATGACTTCTGCTTCCAACCCACCTCGCCCGAGATTGCTGTCTGGAAAACGCCGCCTGTCGAGAGCGAGAGGGTGGACCGGTTGGTACAGGAGGAGATGAACCACCAGAGATACAGAATGCTCCTTGTTCCATGGCCTCTGAACAAGTGTCTTTTTGGAGTGCTTTGGCGGAAACCCGATGTTACCCTCGCGGCATCTTGCGATTATGACACCAGAAACGCCTGAACCGGTCTTCATCGACTTCAAGTGCCCCCACTGCAATCGTGCCATCTCGTTCCCAGACCACCGCGTGGGCCTCCCCCAAGAGTGCCCGCTCTGTTTCGCGGTGGTTGTTGTCCCCGCACAAAGCCAGGAGTACGGGTTGCTCATGCCCCTGCCCCTGAACACTCGACGGTTGGTTCTGAGACGCTTCGCGCCCGACGACTGGAAAGACCTGCTCGAACTCATGTCCGACGAGGAATCGTCTCGTTACCTCGATTGGAATCCGATGGATGAAGCCGGCGTCATCGAGTGGATCGAAAAAGACCAAACTGCCAGCTTCACCCAGACTGGCGTTGCGCTTAACTTGGGCCTCGTCCTGCGCGAGAACCCCAAATTGATCGGCATCGCCTCACTCCATTTCATCGAGGATGATCTCCGCCAACTCGGTTTCCAGATGCTCATTCACCCGAATCACCGACGCCACGGCCTGGGCGCCGAGACGGTGGGCGGGATTCTCGACTTCGCCTTCCGAAAACTGAACCTGCATCGCATCGCGACCGTCACCGACCGGCGCAACGTCGCCGGCCGCAAAACGCTCGACAAGGCCGGACTGCGCCAGGAAGGCGAGTGCTTGAAAGCCAGATTCCAGCGCGGCGAATGGATCGACACCATCTGGCACGCGCGCCTTCAGGCCGAGCCTCGCTAATCATCGGCCCCGCGAGGAACCGCCCCGGCCCATCGCCCCCCCGTAGAATCCCCCCGAGGACCGGGTCGGCGCCGATCCCATCGGCGCACTCGATCGCGACGAGTAACTTCCTCGAGTCGGTGCCGATGGCGCCGCAACAGGCGCTCGCATCGAAGGTGTGCGGCTCATCGTGCCGTAGGAAGGCGCGGCAGCGCGCGACGGCGCCGAGCGATAGACTGACCCACCCCCCATCGACGGAGTTCGGGTGACGGTCTGGGGCGCCGATGGCGCATAGGTTGGCCTCGAGCCGGGCCACGATCCGCCGCGCATCGAGACCGGCGGTTGCGACGGCGCCGACCGTGCCGGCGGCGAGTAAATGCGAGCCGCGGGCGAGGACGAGCGCACGGAAGGCCCCGAACTGACGACAGTGTTCGGACGCGAGACGGGCGCAGCGGTAACCGGACGGCTCGCCCTCTCGACTGTCACGCGACTGGGCGCGGCGGAAGAACCTCCCGGGACGCCTCCCGCGACGGCCGCCGGTTGTCGGCTGACAACAGTCTGGTTCCGTGCCGGCGCTGTTCGGGCAGGCGCACTTGCGCTCGAACCGGCAAACGAGCGTTCAGGCTGAACTCCATCCCTCCGCGCGACGGGATTCGCAACTCCGTCGGGTGCGCGGCCAACAATCGAGCGGTTCGGCGAACCGGCGTCTCCCGAACGAGCCTGGGGCGACCGCTGGGACATCGAGTTCGGGCTGGTCGGCCCTTGCGACCGGGTGGACTGTGTCAGCCGGCTCGGACCACCTCCGACACTCGATCTCGATGCAGCACCCCCCGCCGGCCTCAGCGCAGTCGGTTGCTGATAGGGCGCCCTGGCCGTGCGCGCATAGGGCGGAAGGCTGCGGCGCTGCGCATTGTTCGCCCGGTCGTTCGGACCGGGAACGTCTGGTCGATTCCCGCCCGATGGCCGATCGGGCCTCGAACCCGGCCGCAGCCCGGCGTGATCTCCGCGCGGTCCGGGCGGACCGTCCCTCCAGCCCCCGCCATGACCATCCCGCCCGTAATAGCGTCCGTCATAGCACGGATAA
>DAOOQY010000645.1:0-3436 GCA_035389025.1 Verrucomicrobiota bacterium | reverse complement strand
GCAGGAGGCGTGACGGCGGCTTGGCTCCCACCTGCGGCACGCTCAGATCGCGCACGGTGGGTTCGGGCACCGGGCGCATATCGGGCCCCAATCCGATTCGGGCCGACAGGGGAGGCGTCGGAGACGCAGCCGCTGGTTCAGTCGGTTCGGCATTGGCGAGCTTCTCCTCGAGACGGCGCGCCTCTCTTTCCAACTCCCGTTTGCGCCGTTCGAGCATCTTCTCGTTCTGCGGCGCGGCGGCCCTGGCGGCGCGGCGCCTCTCGAGATACTCGCGAATCCAGTCGCCCAGGTGGAAGTTCGTGAGGCCGTACAGCGCGACAAGGTAAAGCGTCGCCAGCAGAATCGATGAGCCGACCGTGCCGAAATAGCGAAAGCAGTAGCGATTCAGGTTCATCCCCATCACCCCGCCGGCGCTCGGCGCGCTCAGGTTCAACGAGAGGCGGTCCAGGAACCCCGCGGCATCCGCCGGGTTTCGGGCGAGCCGTTTCAAGGCCGCCTGATCGGTACCGAGGTCGAGGGCGGCGGTGCAGACGAGCACCAAGAGGATGGCCCAGGGCCACTTGCGCTTGAGGTAATCGGCCTCGCTCAGAAAATGGGCCATGGAAAAGCCCAGCACCAGCACGGGCAGCAAATAGGCGCCCGCCCCGAAGTAGAGGAACAGCCAGTACGCCATCGACGCGCCGAACCGCCCAATCATGTTGTGAGCCGGATCGTTGGGAGGCACGCGGTTGGCGGCCAGATCAAATCGGTCAAACGAGAACAACGCGGCGAACAAAAGCAACGCCACGCAAAACAGAATGATGCCCGCCAAATCGCCCCGACCGCGCCTGGCCTCGATCGCGCCGGGTTCTCTACGCGCCATGCGTCCACTCTAAGAAACGCCCGCCGAAGTTCAATGTGGAAAGTCCGGGCCGCGCCAAGCCCCGAATGCCGCACTCCGTCAGCGCACAGGACGCTCTGGACCTGTCAGACAACGCGCCGAACCCGGAAATCTCACCCGCAGACCGTCGCGGAATGCCGCGATCGCCCCACTGGTGAGATTTCCGGGTTAGAGGGCCGCCACGAGCGTCTGCTCGAGTTCGGCCGCCGTCAGGGCGATCGGATTGGCCTTCATGCTGCTTGACTGGGCGGCTTGAGCCGCCACGGTCGGAATCTCGGCCGACGCAAGCCCGTGCCGCGCCAGGGGCCGGATTCTGAGATCGCGGCACAACTCCCGGACCCACGCGACGCCGTCATCGGCGACAGCTTGAGGACGCCCGGTCAGCAAACGCGCGATTTCGTCGTAGCGTCGCAGGGCCTCGCCGTTTGGCTGGCGTTGGCGCAGGGCGCGCAGGTTGGCGGCCATGACGTGAGGCAGGAGCGCCGCGCAGACCGCCCCGTGCGGGACGGCATAGCGTCCGCCGAGCGGCGCGGCGAAGCCATGCACCGCCCCGAGGCCTGCGTTCGCCAGAGCCAGTCCGCCCAGGAGGCTTGCCAGGGCCATGTCTTCGCGCGCCGCCGCGTCGGCCCCGTTCTCCCAAGCACGGCGCAAGGAACGAACAGCCCGGCGCATGCCCTCGACGCAGAAACCGTCCGACAAAGGCGTGGCGCGGATCGACACGTAGGGCTCGATGAGTTGTGTAAGGGCGTCCAAACCGGTCGCGGCGGTGATCCCGGGCGGAAGGCTGCGCGTCAACTCGGGATCGATCAGCGCGACACGGGGCAGAATCCAGGGACCGCGGAGGCTGGCCTTGACGCCGTGGGCGGGCGAAGCGATCACGCTGTTGCGCGTCACCTCCGCGCCCGTGCCGGCCGTCGTGGGGATTGCGAGGCAGGGCGCCGACGGGCGTTGCAGCGGCAGACCGCGTCCGATGACTTCGAGGTAATCGAGCAACTCGCCCTCGTTGGCGCACATCGCCGCGATGGCCTTGGCCGCGTCGAGCGCGCTGCCGCCGCCCATGCCGATGACCAGGTCGCACGCCTCGCTGCGGGCGATGGCCCGCCCGTCCATCACCGCGTCCAAGGTGGGCTCGCCGGAAACGGGGAAGGTGCACATGGCGACCCCGCCGGCATGGAGGGCTTCCAGGAGCGGCGCGGCGCGCCCCGTTTGGCCACCGGTGACGACCAGGGCGCGCGCGCCGAGCGACTTCGCGATGGCGCCGGCCTCACGCAGAGTTCCGCCGCCAAACAGAATCCGACCCGCCGTGGCAAATTCGAAGCGCATGCAATTCTCCAATCTCCAATCTCCGCCGCCGCGGCGGCGGAACTCTGTGCTCGCTAAGCGGCGTCGGGAGGAAACACATTTGCGAACTTCACGCTGCGGCGGGGCTCGCTCATCAGCGGGGCGACGGCGTCGCGCCACCTCGCGTAGTGCGCCGTTTCCTTGTGCCGGGCGGGGGCGTCGGCAGTGCGATAGGCCTCGACCAGAACGAACCGGGTCGGGTCGTCCGCCTGTTGCAGGATGTCGAATCGCGCGATCCCGGGTTCGAGCGCGCTCTGACGCGCGTTGTCGAGCGTGGCCTCTTTGAAGGCCGTGACGCCGTCGGGTTTCACGTGGACATGGACATGAACGACAAGCATGGGAGCAGTATTTGGATGGGCCGGCCCGCCTGGCAACCCAAAGTTGCGGCACCCAAAGTGACAGGCTGTTCGTGACAGACGGCGTGTTTGACGGTAAACACACGCAGGAATTGCGATGACCCATCGAATGCCATGCGCATGGCGCGAATCAAAGTGAGCGGCCGGGGAGCGGTCTGTCGCTGCATCTCACGGGTGGTGGGCGTGGTGAGTTGAGAGAGCCGGGGCGGGCGCCGGAACTCGCCGTCCATCGAGTCGCGTTCGGACGGGGCGCAGGCCCGGAGCGGCCGGCCCAGTCGAGTTATGCTCGCGATTATCAGCGACCTGCATGTTCAGGAAACGCGGTTTGACTGCGTCCGCTACCGGGCGAATGGCCAACTCAAGCAGATCGGCGTGCGGCGCAACGTCAAGGCGGCTGCTTTCAAGGGGCTCGTCACGCGGATTCGGGAGGCCGCCCGACGGCGGAAGTCCTCGGAGGTGCATCTTGTGTTTGCCGGCGACGTTTTCGAACTGCATCGGGCGCCCGCCTGGTTCTTTGGACCGGACAACCATGTGCGCCCGACCGATGCGATCGGCGAGGATGTCCCGGACAATCCGCTTCGACGGAAGGTCTCGGAGATACTCACCCAACTCGAGACCGACGAGGATCATCGGCAACTCTGGAAGGCCATTCGGAGGTTCGCCTCGAACCGCCCGAACCGTCGGCTGCAGGTCCGCGTCCACTACCTGCCGGGCAACCATGATCGCCTTGCCAACGCCTGGCCCACCGTGCGGCAACAGGTGCGCCGGATGCTGGGCATGGACGACAACTCGATCGCGCCCTTCCCCGTCTGCCTCGATTTCACCGGCCCGGCGCTGGGGGACTACGGCGTGCGGGTTC
>DAOOQY010000644.1:0-3441 GCA_035389025.1 Verrucomicrobiota bacterium | reverse complement strand
CGCGTTGATGCCCTGGACGAGCCGGGCGCGGAACGCCTTGAGCCACAAGACGTGCGAGCTGTCATCGAGGATCTCGGCTTCCTTGAGCGCGGCATCGATGGCGCCGACGAGGAACATGCTGTTGTGGAGGACGGTCTTTGGGCTTTGATCGATGTTGACCCAGTCGAAGAAGTTCCAGAAGGGCGCGCTGAACAGGTTGCGATCGTTCACGAACGTCTCCGCCCCTTTAAGGTTGCGGATCACAGCCGGGTAGATGCCCCGCAGGAATTCGAGGTCGCCCGTGTGCCAGTAGTAGTCCCAGGTTGACAGCCCCCAGAGAAAGCTCCAGGCGGGGAGCAGCACATCCCAGCCCGAGGGGGTCTGGCAGCCGGCGATGGGGTAACGATCGAGGGATTGGGCTGTGATGTTGATGCAGCGGCGCGCGAGGTCGGTTGCGCCGAAGACACCGTAAGCGAACAGGGACTCGTTGCGGGCGTCGCCGACCCAATGGGTCTGTTCGTAGAGCGGACAGTCGGTGAAGGTGTCTTCCATGCACAGCTTCAGCGTGCGGGTCGAGATGGTCCAAATCTCGTTCAGGCGCGAGTCGCTGCACGCGAACGTGCCGCCATAATGGACGGGGTAGGTGGACTCGATGAGCGCGAGGTTTCGGAATGTCACCGGGGCCTTCTGGTTGCGCAGGGTGACGAAGAGGTAGCGGCCCGAACGCCGCTTCAGCGAGGTGAACCGGTTGACGCCGGTTTTGGTGATGTAGCGCAAGCCGTTGCGGTTGCCCAAGGAATGCTGGATGCGTCCGTCGGGCGCAATGTACTCGACCCCGAAGATGTCCACGACCACGCCGGCCTCGGCCCGCAGGTCAAAGCAATAGTAGCCGCAACTCTGCTCGCCCAGGTCGTAGAGCAACTCGACGTCACCATCTGCGCTGGGCTCCACGACCGTGACTTCGGCGTTGTCATACATGAGCCCGGCAGGTTCGGCGACGAGCGGACGCGCATCACCCACGACCTGGCGCCGCTGGAACTGCCAGGTCGGGTCCTGGACAAACATGGCGTCTTCCGGCATCGACTCCGCGCGGCGGCCCAGCCGGTCGCGAAACGACTCCGAATCCCGGACTTCGCCAAGCAGTTGCTCGGTTTCTTTGCGGTAGCGATCGATGATTGCGGAGACCCGGGCGTCCTCGTGTCGGAACCCGATCCAGTTCAAGTCGTTGGTGGCGAAAGCAAACTCGGGGAATCGCAGAAAGACCCACGGATTCGAGGAACCGGACTGCATCGGGTTTTCGAGCCTGAAGCCGCGGGGATTCATGAAGCGCAACCCTTTGTGCTTTTCGTGATCGCAGACCTCGCGCACAAAGGCCAGAACCAGGTGGCGTCCGGGCGCGAGCGAGAACGCATTCGTGTCGTTGCGCTGTCCGTCCACGGCGACGGCCATGCCTTCGCTCTCGATCTGG
The DNA here is from genome assembly GCA_035389025.1 of Verrucomicrobiota bacterium. Lineage (GTDB taxonomy): Bacteria > Verrucomicrobiota > Verrucomicrobiia > Limisphaerales > J093 > MWFF01. The sequence goes on along the minus strand of DAOOQY010000644.1, from coordinate 1,994 downwards.
AGGGTGACGGTCTCCTGGGCCTCGATGAGAGCGGCCATGCCGCAGGCCTGACTGACGGTGTGGTTGGCCTCGATGACGCCGGGATTCACGAGACGCGCGGCGGGCATGAGGTAGTTCCAGCCATCCGCTTTGACGATTCTGGCGTCGAGGAACGCCTTCAACGCAAAGGGTTGTTTCGTCAACAACCCCGTCTCGCGCGGCCCAAGGTTCTCCCACGGCCCCCGGTCGGCGTCGAACAACACCGCGGCCTTGGCGAACTCGAGGTCGTCTTCCAGACGCGCATCGTAGATTTCCATCGGCGCCATCTGGATGCTCGCCTTGGGTGTCGGCGAAATCCACGCGCTTGCCGGGGCGACTTCCCAGGATGCGTCCGTGATGACGGTCGATTCGGCGCCGTCGCGATCGACCATGTCGAGTTGAGCCAGGAGGCCGGCCTGCTGGGGGATGCGGTGAAAGTCGCCGACCCCGTAGTGTCTGGCGATCACGCGGATTTCGTTCGACCCTTCAGTCAGGAACGGTGTCGCATCCAGAACGTCGTATTGGTAGTGTTCAGGCCAGGCTCGCGCGGGGCCGTCGTTCACCCAGACGCCGTTGATCGACACCCGGTAATAACTGTCGGCTGTGATGCGCAGTGTGGCCTGGCGCAACGCGGGCAGGTCGACCAGCTTGCGCGCGACAACGGTCTGGTTATAGGCGTGGACGTCCCCGCCCTGCGACCAAATCCACTGGGCTCGGAGGGGCGGTGGTGTTTCGGAGAGGGCGGTGACCGCGGCGAGGGCTGCGACCAGGGCGGGGAGGAGGCGGAGGGGCTTTCGCGGGCTCATGCGCCGCAGAGGCCCCCAAGCCGGGCATATCCAGAGATTCATACGCCCCGACAGAATGGCCATCGGAGACGAGCGGTCGAGCCCAAAGATGGGTTGTCGCGTGGGGGTGCGGCGGTGTCTTTGGGCGGAGGAATTGACTTGGCTCAAGTGCCGGGCCGAGAAGCCTCTTGCAACCAAGTCTCAATTCCGCTACGGTGCCGCCCGTGAGTACAAATGCCGCAGCCGTCTCTCCCTGCTCGAGCCGGATGACGTGTCCGCTCAGCAAGGTGCGGGCGGGCACATGCGTCCGCATCAAGCGATTGCTTGGTGAACCGGCGCAGTGTCAGCGGCTGCGCGAGATGGGCTTCTGCGAGGAACAGCAGATTCGCCTTCTCTTGCGCAATCGCAGCGTGGTGTGTCAGGTCTGCAACGTCCGCTTCGGCCTCAGCGCCGGGCTGGCCGACAGCATCTGGGTCGAACCGCTTCCGCCGGAGCGGAGAGCAGCCTGAACCGCCTGGCGAGGCTCCCCTTGCCCTCGACGGGCCTGCCGGGCGGGGGCACCGTGCATCTGTGCCCAGAGTTCGGGTGATGCCGCCTCGCCTCCATGATCGCCTTCGAAGCCGTGCGCCGTATCATACGTCATTTCAGACCAGCCCCGACCGAGGCTTCGGCCACGCGCGGCGTCCCGTTCCTGGTGGTTCTCACGGGCAATCCGAACTGCGGGAAGACGACGTTGTTCAATGTCCTGACGGGATTGCGCGCGAAAGTGGGCAACTACGCCGGGGTCACTGTGGAGCGGAAGGAGGGGCGTTTGACGGGCATCGACGCCGCGTCGCCGATCGATGTTCTGGATTTGCCGGGGGCCTACAGCCTCTGTCCGCAATCGCTGGACGAGCAGATTGCGGGGGACGTTCTCTTTCACCGGGTGCAGGACGTGCCTCCGCCGGACCTGATTGTGGTTGTGGTGGACGCTTCGAACCTCGAGCGGAATCTTTACTGCGCGACTCAGGTCATCGAGTTGGGCTATCCGACGCTGGTGGCGCTGAACATGATGGATGTGGCCCGCGACAACGGGCATTTGGTCGACGCGGCGAAGCTGCAGAAGCAGCTTGGTGTGCCGGTCTTTCCAACAGTCGCCAGCACGCGAAAGGGGGTGGTCGCCCTGCGATCGCGGATTCTCTCCGCGCATCG
>DAOOQY010000643.1:0-3458 GCA_035389025.1 Verrucomicrobiota bacterium | reverse complement strand
GCCAGCACCATCCCCTCGATCAATGGCTCATCGAACCCCTCCGCAATCACCGGCCACTCGTCAATCTGCAGCCCGACACCATGACCGAGAAACTCCGCCCGACGACTCCCGAACCCCATGAAATGCTCGAGGAACTCGGCGTCCAGACTCTCGATCACAGTGCTGTAGATCGTGGATGGGATCGCCCCGGGCTTGAGCAGCGCGGCGATGCGGCCCTGGATGTCGACGCACCGCGTGTGAGAGGCGCTTGCCTCTCGAGGCAGCGGGCGCCCAAACGCGTAGATCATCGTCTTGTCCGTCGCATACCCCTCGACGCTGCAGCCCAGATCGACGAACACAAGATCGCCCACCCGCAACCGCCGGTCGCGGCTTCCGAGGACCGGCGCGGCGGGCCCCACCCCGCGGCATCCACCCGGACCATTGAAACTGGTGGGATAGAGCGAGTTCTCCCCGAACCCGAGCTGCCCCACCGCAATGTCCACATTGAACATCGCGAAACGCACTGTGCCCTCATGCCCCTCGCCCACCATGAGCCTGTACAAATCGCAGGCGAACTCGGCCTCGCTCACCCCCTCGCGCAGCAACCCCGGCACCTTGTCTTCCATAGCCCGACGGTGAATCGCCCCGGCCCGCTCGATGATCTCGAGTTCGTACGGGCTCTTGACGGATCGAACCCGCCCAATCACCGGATCGAGCGAGCCAACCTCATCACACGGAAAGTGCTTCCGAAACCGTCCCACAAGTCCGTAGGGCACCAGATCGGCCTCGATGTGAATGGCGCGCCGCCCCCGCGCCGGCTTCATCCCTTGTGCCGCATCCCGAAAACTCCGCATCGGGCGCATGTCCGGAAACAGCGATTCCGCACAGGCGCGTTCCAGGCTCCGACGCACCCAGAACACCGCGTCTCTATCGCGCGGGACCAGCAACAATCCGTCCTGCATCGTGCCGGTCAGGTAGTACTGGTTGACGCGTCCCAAAAACGCCGCCAGTTCCCAGTCGGGGCAAACCGCCTCCATCCGTGACCGGAACCGCTGCATCCGGTCGTCCAATTCAGCGCGAGGCACCTGTGATGTCATGATTTGGCCGCCGCCATTATGCGCCCCTGCCCGCCCGCGAAAAGGAGGAAGTGCTGCCACAATCAATCTTCACTGGACAGCGCTCTGGCCAATTGGTTCAGTCCTCCCATGCGACTCCATCTCCTGATTGCGGCGACCGCGGTTCTTTGTTCGAGCCATGCGACCGCCCGATCCGCCGCCTCGCCCGCATCCGACGTCAACCTCGCCGTTGTTGCGACACCCAGCAGTTCCTATGTCTCGGGCGACACCCGCGACTCGGCCCTGAACGACGGCAGCAGTCCACACAGCTCCCGCGGCGATCGGCGCGGCACGTACGGCAACTGGCCGCGCCAGGGAACACAATGGGTGCAATACGATTGGACCCAGCCCATCAGCACCGTGCAGATCGAGGTCTATTGGTGGGATGACGCCAGGGGCGTGCGCCTGCCCAAAGCCTCGCGACTGAAATACTGGGATGGGAAGGACTTCATACCCGTCCCGAATCCCACCGGCCTCGACGTCGAAGCCAACCGGTTCAACGTCACCACATTCGACGAAATCACCACATCGAAGCTGCGGCTCGAGATGGACGGCAACGGCGAGTTCTCGACAGGCATCATCGAATGGCGCGTCCTCGATTCCGGACGGTCGCCGCGTTTCCCGCCCCGGGTGGCGGCGGGTGTGGACCGGGTGGCCGTCCTCGGCGGCCAAACCTATTTGAGCGGACAGGTCCAGTCGCTGAAGCCGGCTGACACCCCACTCGAGCTGACCTGGACCAAGCAAGCCGGACCCGGCCGCGTGACCTTCGCGAATCCCAACGCCGCCGACACTGCCGCCGGCTTCGATCTGCCCGGCGATTACGTTCTCGCACTCACCGCCACCGAGGGCGGAGCGAGCGCGTCCGCCACTCTCGTTGTCAGAGTCGAACCGCCGCCGCCAACGCACCGATTGGATGTCGTCTATACCAAGCGCTACAAGATCGACAGCCCCCTCTGGAACTCGAGAGCCAAATCGCTCATCGTCAATTGGATTCCCCATTGTATCGATTACATCAACCGCACGAACCTCACCCAGGGCCAGGGCGGTATCGACAATTTCGTCGAAGCCGCCAAGGCCTTACGCGGCGCGGCCCACGGCCCCCACAAAGGCTACGTCTTCGCCAACGCATGGGTGCACCAGACGGTGGAATCGATCTGCATCGCCCTCATGGTCGATCCGCAAGGGGATCCCGACCTCATCGAGGCGCAGCAGACCATGCGCGCCACCCTCGAGGATTGGATTCCCAAGATTCTCGCGGCGCAGGAGCCCGACGGTTACCTGCAAACTGCCTACACACTGGCCGACCGCAGTGCCTGGCCGGAACGCTGGAACCCCCGCAATCGCGGAGATCACGAGGGTTACGTCGCCGGCTACTTCATCGAGTCCGCCATCAATCACCACACCCTCACCGAGGGCAAGGACCTCCGTCTCTACGACGCCGCCAAGCGGTTGGCCGACTGCTGGGTGGCAAACATTGGGCCGGGCAAGAAGGACTGGTACGACGGCCATCAGGAAATGGAACAGGCCCTCGTGCGCTTCGGACGCTTCGTCAATGACGTCGAGGGCAATGGACGCGGCGACGCTTACATAAAACTCGCCAAATTCCTGCTCGATTGCCGCAACAACGGCAGCGAATACGACCAGAGCCATCTCCCCGTCCAACGCCAATACGAAGCCGTCGGCCACGCCGTGCGCGCCGTCTACAGCTACTCGGGCATGGCGGATGTGGCCGCCGAAATGGCCGATGTCGATTACCAGAGCGCCGTGCTCTCGCTCTGGGACAACATGGTGAACCGGAAGTACTACGTCACCGGCGGCATCGGCAGCGGCGAGACTTCGGAAGGTTTCGGCCCCGACTACTCGCTGCCCCACAACGCCTATTGCGAGTCCTGTTCGAGTTGCGGCCTGATCTTCTTCCAACACAAACTCAACCTCGCCTACCACGACGCCAGGTACGCCGATCTCTACGAGGAGACGATCTACAACGCCCTGCTCGGGGCAACGGACCTCGAAGGCAAAACCTTCAACTACACCAACCCGCTTGTTGGCGGACGCCGCACACCCTGGCACGCCTGCCCCTGTTGCGTCGGCAATATCCCCCGCACGCTCCTGATGATCCCAACCTGGACCTACCTCAAGACCGGCGACGCCATCCATGTCAACCTGTTCATCGGCAGCACCATCACCCTCGAACGCGTGGCAGGCACCGATGTCGAGATCGTTCAGAAGACCGATTATCCCTGGGACGGCAAGGTCGCCCTCACCGTCAACCCCAGGGAACCCGCCACGTTCGCAATCCATGTGCGCGTTCCCGATCGCCAGACCAGCGCGCTTTACACCAACACACCGGCCGTCAGGGGCCTC
>DAOOQY010000642.1:0-3468 GCA_035389025.1 Verrucomicrobiota bacterium | reverse complement strand
CCGCTGGTGCCAGGAAACCCTGATTCTGACGGTGAGCCTACGCGGCCTTTTCCACGGAAACCAGAACAAATCCCATTCGGACCGGTTGAGGCCCTTGGAAGCGCGAGCAGGAACGTCCCGGCAGAAACCAACGCCAATTGTCGTGTGTGTGAGCCACCCACAATGCTACGCTTTGGATGCGGGTGGCCAGGGCGGCGGCTTGGGGCATCGACTCGTTCAACCGTTGCGCTTTCCAGGGGTTTTGGATCCCGTCCGCGGCTTCTTGAAGCTGGGCGGTGGGGCCGCCCCTGTCCACATCTCGGCGGAACTCATCCGGCGCAGGCTCCGAGCCCCGTAGCAGACCGCTTTGCGGTCCCGAGCCGACCATTCGCCCAGGTCGATCCTGGCCAGAGTCTCTTCGAGCATGTGGAGCGCCTCCCCGACGCCCTGGGCTTCGCCGTAGCGGCGCAGATCCGCGATCGCCTGCTTCAGCAGCGCTGCCGCCGCGGGCGCCCGTCCGGCGTCCATTTCGCGGGTGGCCTCGCTGACCGCCTTGCCCGCTCGCTGGAGCGCCACCCATTGCACGACCTCGCCGTTCAACCGCACCGAGCCCGCGTCCTGGACGGCCTGGATGTTGATCCGCTGGCAGTATTCCCGTGATGCAACACCGTTCTGATCGAGTTCGTCATACACCACTTCCACATCGAGCAGCGGCTCGCCCTCGAACTTGAACACCGGCTGGCCGTTGATGGTGGGCAATGCCAAGACCTGCACCGCAAAGCAGACGATCCGCTCCTCCTCCGCCACCAGATCGCCCAACGCGAACTCGACCCGTCCGTCGGGGAGTTCCACCTGCGGGTATTCGCCCAGAGGCGCGAGGGCTTCGCAGTAGTCCAGCGGCTTGATCCGCAAGCGCAGGTTCTGGACGGCGAGGCGTTGCAGGCCGTCCAGTTCGGCAGCGAAGATGGCGGGGAGCTTCTCAGGCGAATCGGCGTCGTAGAAGGCGCCGTTCGTCGCGCGAGCCAGGTCGGCCATCAGGTCTTCGTTGTAGCCGTCGCCGAACCCGAGGCAGGAGGTGCGGACCGTGTCCTTCTCGAGGCCGGCGGCGACGATCTGGCGGACGGCAGACGGTTCGGTGATCCCGGCGTTCAACTGGCCGTCGCTGAGCAGGAGGAGGCGACGGGACGTGCCGGCGGGCGATTTGTGCAGTTCATCGCGACCGAGCATCCAGCCGGCGCTGAGGTTGGTGGAACCGCCCTCCTCGATCCGCCCGATCCGGGCCAGCAAAGCGGTCTTGTTGGTGGCTGGCTGGAGCGGGATCACGGTTTGGGCTGCGTCGTCGAACACGACCAGGGCGAACTGATCGCGGGGTCGGAGGTTCTTGACGGCGAGGGCGGCGGCCGCCTTGGCGTGGGCCAAAGGCTGCCCGGACATCGACCCGCTGCGGTCGAGCACGACGCAGAAGGCGGCAGGCTGAGGCCGCGGGTTGTCGACCGGATCGGCCCGGAGCCGAACGGCGAAGTGGACGGGTTGCGTGTGGCAGGCGACGATCGCCTGATAATCAAGAAGAGCATCAATTCTCACAATCTGTCCTTTCCTCTGTCATTGTCACCGGTTCACCGACGCACCGACGCACCGATCTCCGAACTTCGATCTCCGATCTTCCATCTGCACTCTCCACTCTGCACTTTGCACTCTACACTTCCCTCCCCCACCTCCCGGCTTGGCGTGCCTCGCCAAGATCATCTCGTACTGTTCGCCTGCAAGTTTACGCGAGGGGGACTGACATCCGCTGACACCCCCCCGATACAAAGTTATGGCAGAATTGCAGCGGGTGGCGGCCTTTGGGGGACGGGTTGATGGCGGATGGTTGAGGGTTGGGAGTTGGGAGTTGGGAGTTGGGAGTTGGGAGTTGGGGTCACGTTTCCCGAGAACGTTCAACGTGAAACGCCCAACTCACAACTTCCAACAACCGCTTTCGTTGTATGTCGAGCGTCGACCGTTGCACGTTGATTGTTAACCAGTTAGAGCTTGATCTGCCAACCACGCGGAATTCGCGAAAGGCAACCAAAGGCAGAAGTCAGCCATTCCAGCGTTTCGCGTGGTTGGCGTGGTTCGCGGTTACCCCCCGAACACGTTCCCCGTAGTCGGTGTGCGCTGACCAGGGCCCGGATTGAACCGCGAAATGCGAAAGAGGAGCCAATGGCGAGAGTGTGTCTTTGAGTCTGTTTCGCGTTGTCCGCCAGTTCGCGATGCACCTCCCAGGCAGTCAGAAATCCGGGCTGGGGTCGGCGCCCGATCTGCTTCATCCTCACCCGCATGATGTATCGCCCATTGCCCCGCCTGGAGCGGCCTTGCCTGGCCCACATCCTCGCCCTCGTTCTGCTCTTCAGCAACCTCATCAACGGTCTGCAATTGCGCGCCGCCGATCCGGCTCCGCCCCCGACCAGGAACTACTGGGGAGACACCAATCGGTTTCTCGATCAACAGGCCATCGTCCTGCTCGGGGCGGCTCAGGAGATCCTGGCGCAGTCGCCGCCCGCCCTCCCGGAACCGGCCCAACGCCGAACCGCGCTGCTCCTGCTCGACGCGGTGCTCCACGATGCGGAGGCTCCCAAGCGCGCCCCGGTGCAGGAGTTCTTCCAGCGCCGCATGGCCCAGGCGGCCCTGGAGATCGAGCAGACACGCGTCGAGCGCGGTGCAATCATCTGGAAGCTTTACGATCACGCCTTTGTGGTTCGCACCCGGACGGTCACCCTCGCCTTCGACCTGACGCGGGCGCACTCGGCGGGGGTGGCGGGTTTCGCGTTGCCCGACGCCCTGGCCGCGGGGCTCGTGAGCCCCTGCGATGCGCTGTTCATCAGTCATCGACACGGCGATCACGCCGACGACTGGGTGGCGCAGCAGTTCATCAGCCAAGGCAAGCCGGTCGTTGGCCCCGCCGAGCTGTGGTCGGACAGGCCTTTCCATGACAAGCTCCGGCACCTGTCCGCGAACTCGAACGAAGCGCACGCCCTGCCCGTCCAGAAAGGTCAACACACCCTCCAGGTGCGTGTGTTTCCTGGGCATCAAGGAACGGACCTTGTGAACCATGTGTTCTGGGTGCGCACCCCCGAAGGCCTTTCCTTCTGCCACCTGGGCGACCAGTCCAACACAGAGGATTTCGCCTGGATCGATCGTTTGGCCGATCATGGGCCGCTCGACATCCTGTTGCCCAACTGCTGGACACCCAATCCGCTGCGCGTGATCCGCGGGGCGAAGCCAGCGCTGGTGATTCCTGGACACGAGAACGAACTCGGGCACTCGATTGACCATCGCGAACCGTATTGGCTGACGTACGAGCGTTTTGCCGGAGCCGGTGCGCCGTGCGTTGTCATGACTTGGGGGGAGGCGTTTCGTTATCGGGTCGACCCTGAAACCGACGAATCCCGCTGAGGGTCTGTGCAAAAACTACTTCCGATTTTGGCGGGAGCGCCACCGGGCCAGATG
>DAOOQY010000641.1:0-3468 GCA_035389025.1 Verrucomicrobiota bacterium | reverse complement strand
TCCACCCACAATCATCAAACGCTATCGCCACCGAAAAATCGCAGATGCGCACCCCCCTGACAGAAGGAGCAGAAAGGGCTTGCGCACGTCGTCATACATCTGCACTATTGCGCAGATATTCCATGACGACGACACGATCTGACCGGACGAGGAGAACGCCCTCGGGCGCGAAAGCACGCTACATCATGATTGGCGGATTCCTCGGCGCGGGGAAAACCACGGCCGTGGGCAAGCTGGCCAATCGACTGGCGGACCAAGGCGTCCGGGTGGGGCTGATCACCAACGACCAGGGGCGCAATCTGGTGGACACGACCATGCTGCGGTCCCAAGGGTTCGCGACCGAGGAGATTCCGGGCGGGTGTTTCTGCTGCCGGTTCAACTCGCTGGTGGACGCGTCGCAACGGCTGGCGCAGAGCACGCGGCCCGAGGTGTTCGTTGCCGAGCCGGTGGGCAGTTGCACCGACCTGGCGGCGACGGTGACCTACCCGCTCCGGAGGTTGTATGGTGACAATCTCACGGTGGCCCCGGTGAGTGTGCTGGTGGATCCCATCCGGGCGCTGCGTGTCTTCGGACTGGAAAAGGGCGGCAACTTCTCGGAGAAAGTGCTCTACATCTACCTCAAGCAGATGGAGGAGGCGGACATTGTCGTCATCAGCAAGTGCGACCTGCTGGATTCAAAGCGACTGGCGGCATTGCGGCAGGCCATTGCGGCGAAGTTTCCGGGGAAGGAGATTCTGGAGGTGTCGGCACGGGAAGGCACGAACCTGGACGCGTGGTTTGCCAAGATCACGAGCGCGGAACAGGTGGCGCGGACGGCGATGCAAGTGGATTATCAGGTGTATGCCGATGGCGAGGCGTTGCTTGGATGGCTGAACTGCACGGTGCAGGTGAAGGCGCGAGAGGCTTTCGACGCCGACGAATTTCTCAAGGAAGTGGCCGGAGCGATTCAAAAGCGGCTAAAGACCAGCAAGGCCGAGGTTGCGCATCTGAAGATGACACTCAGCCCGGATGCCAGCCTGACGGGCGAGATTGCCACCGTGAACCTGGTGAGGAATGACTTTGTGCCGGAGCTTTCCTACCACCTGGAAGAGCCGGTGATGGGCGGACACCTGATCATCAACCTGCGGGCGGAAGCAGCGCCGGACGTCCTGGGGACAGCGGTGCGCGAGGGGTTGGCCACCGCCGCCAAGAAGTTCCCGGCTGTCGAGGCGACACTGGATCATCTGGAGCATTTCCGGCCTGGGAAACCGACGCCGACGCATCGCTTGGAGAAACTGCCGGCTTGAGTGCATTCGGGTAGTCGTCATGCAAGCACTTCCAAAGTGGGTCATCGGGGAGTCCTTCGGCACGTTCCTGCTTGTGTTCTTTGGGTGCGGCAGCGTGTGCGCGTCGGTGCTGACCGGGGCGCAAGTGGGGGTGTTTCAAGTGGCCATCGTGTGGGGGCTGGGCATTGCCACGGCGATTCATCTGACCGGATCGCTGAGCGGCGCGCACTTGAATCCCGCCGTGACGCTGAGCATGGCGGTTTGGGCGGATTTCCCGAGAGGCCGTGTGGCGCCCTACGTGGCGGCACAACTCGTGGGCGCGTTTGCGGCGGCGGCGGTGCTCTACTTCGTGTTTGGCGATGCGTTGCGGGCGTATGAGCAGGCCAATGGAGTCGTGCGCGGGGCCTCGGGCAGCGAGGCGAGCGCAATGGTGTTCGGCGAATTCTTCCCGAGTCCCGGCGGCAAGGCGCTGACCGAAGCCGCTCGGGCGCGGATGACGCCGGTGGCGGCGTTCGGCGCGGAAGTGATCGGCACGGCCGTCCTGCTGCTGGTGATTTTCTGCGTGACCGACGAGCGGAACAAGGCGCGGCCACAAATCCTGACGGCGGCGAGCATCGGACTGACGGTGACGTTGCTGATTTCGCTGCTGGGGCCGCTGACGATGGCATGCTTCAACCCGGCGCGTGACTTTGGGCCGCGTGTTTTCTCATCGCTTGCCGGCTGGGGCGCTCTGCCATTTCAAGTGAATGGCCTTGGGTGGTTGACGGTTTACATTGTCGCCCCGCTGGTGGGCGGTCTTCTTGGCGGTTTCCTGTACGCTTCCTTCTTCAAGCCTGGCTACGCGACTTAGACCGAACAGTCGTTATTGGCACATCAGCACGAGAGGCGCACCGCGCGGCGCCTCAGGGCACACAGGCCGCGAATCGGGCCTGGCGGCGCGGTCCATCACTCATGAATGTGGAGTGGCCGACTGCCCGGTCTTCGAATGAGTCGATGAGAATGTGTGCGCGCCAGTGTGGGAGCTTTGCCGCAAAGGGATCGGACGACGGCTCGTCGCGACATGGTGCGGGACTATAGACGGCTATTGCCGCAGGGCGGTCAGCAGGCGGACGGCTGCCTCGACCAATGCCTCCCCGGACCCGGCGGCGCACCGGGCGCTCTCGGGTTCGTAGTTGCCCTCGGCGTAGCTGCGGCGGTCGGGAATGTAGCCGATGTTCTCGTTGGCCAACTCGACCACGTAGGTGTGGGAGAACGGGGATCGTTTCTTGATGGCCAACCCCAACTCGACAAACACCTCGCCCGGCAGGCTGACCCAAGCCACGTCGGCGCCCAGCGCCACCGCCTGCACCTCGACCCGATAAGGCCGGCCGGCGCGTTCGGCAATGTCCAGCACGCGATAGGCCCTCACCTGCTTCATGAAATTGGCGCCCTGATCGTCCTTGGTGACGGCCAATGTCTGCCGGGCCTCCTCGACCTGGGCGGGTGTCACCTCCGGCAACGCAAGTTCCACCGTCTCGGATCGCACCCGCAGCGGCCCGGCGGCGACCGGTTGAAGCTGCTTGTAGGCGCGAAAGACGGACGCGCCCAGCACCGTCCCGATCCGATGCGGCTCGATCGGCGTGCCTTGCGGCCAGTCCCAGCCAAAGTCCAAATGATTGAGATTGCCGCATGTGCCCAGTGTCACCAGGCTGAGATGATTCGTGCCGTGGTAGCCGTCCAGCACCCGGCTCAAGGCCCCCGACCAATCGGATCCGATCTTGCTGCCGCCGGTGGTGTCGGCGTGCATGGCGAAGTTGACGCATGTCGCGATGGCCTGCGCCGGTCCGGTCGCACCGGATTTCTCGGCATAGAGTATGCCCACCTCGTCGTCGGTCGGGCCGGCAGGCATCACAATATTCGGGTTGAGCTTGCCAGGATTCCAGCCCACCGTCCCATCGCGCAGGTAATAGCGGCGGTTGAAAGTCAGATCGTCGCAACGCCCCTTGGCGGCGCGGAGTTGAGCGGGCTCGAGACGCGCATTGGCCAGACGGACGCTCTCGGCGATCTTGGCCGGCAACCCCTCCGTGTACTCGACCGACAATTGCCGCTGCCCGCCCATATCCACGCTTCGCTCGCCGCGCCCAGCCAACTCGGGTCCGGTATGGGCGTGGGTGGCTGAGATCATCACATGCGCCCCCGGTATGCCGGTTGACTTCTCGATCTC
>DAOOQY010000640.1:0-3469 GCA_035389025.1 Verrucomicrobiota bacterium | reverse complement strand
ATTCCCGGACCGACCCCTTTTCTCCAAAAAATGGCGCGCTTTCGCCAATTCCGGACGAGTGAATCGGTGCGGGAATCTCTAGCCTGACCGCGGTGGCTGAACTGCCGTTGGAACTGCCGGGGCGTGGACTTCCTTGGACTTCCTTGCATTCCGGGGCGGATGTCCGGCGGCACGCGGGATGCCGTGAATTCGGCCCAAGAGCGGGTTGCTGCTTCGCGGGGCGGCCTTGAAAGATTACGAGTATGCTTGAGACATTGCTTTACCCACAGACCGTGGCGGTCATTGGTGCGTCACGGAACCCGGAGAAGGTCGGTTACGCCTTCATGCACAACCTGACCCGTGGTGGGTTCAAGGGCACGATCGTCCCGATCAACCTCGAGGCCTCGGAAATCCTCGGCGTCAAGTGCTACAAGAGCCTCGCGGAGTACGGAGGCAAGATCGACTTGAGCGTCGTGGTGGTGGGGGGCAAGTACGTCAGACAGGCCATCCAGGACTCGATCGATGCCGGCGCCAAGACCGTGATTGTCATCACCGCCGGCTTCAAGGAGGTGGGCGCCAAGGGGGCCGAGGCCGAGAAGGAACTGGTCGCGCTTTGTCAGGCGCACGGCGTGCGGATGATGGGGCCCAACTGTCTGGGCGTGCTCAACACGCACCACGCCATGAACGCCACCTTTGCGCCCACAGTGCCGCCGCCCGGCCACATCTCGGTCATCTCGCAGTCCGGCGCCTTGTGCGTGGCCATCCTCGACTGGGCGGCGAGTCAGGAACTGGGTCTGGGCAAGGTCATCAGCTTTGGGAACAAGGCGGACCTGAACGAAGTCGACTTCATCCAGGCGCTGGCCGAGGACAAGGAGACGCGGGTGATTGCGGGTTATCTCGAGAGCATCAAGGAGGGGGACAAGTTCCTGCGCGTTGCCGAGCAGGCCGCGGGTGTCAAGCCGGTCGTGATTCTCAAGGTGGGCATCACGCAAGCCGGGGCCAAGGCGGCCTCGTCCCACACCGGCAGCCTCGCCGGAGCCGACATCGCCTACGGCGCGGCGTTCAAGCGCTCGGGCGTCATCCGGGCGGAGAATTTTGAGGCGTTGTTCGACTACGCCATGGCCTTTTCCACCCAACCGCTTCCCGCCGGCGAGCGTGTCTGTGTCATCACCAACGCGGGCGGCCCGGGCATCATGGCGGCCGATGCGGCCGAGACGATGGGGCTCAAGATGGTGATTCCGAGCGATGCGACCAAGGAGCGTCTGCGCGCGGTGCTGCCCGCGACCGCCTCGTTTGGCAATCCGGTGGATGTGATCGGCGATGCCGAGCCGGAGCGGTACCTCAAGGCCTTCGAGATTTTGCAGGAGGACGAGACGATCGACGCGATTCTGGTTGTTGCCACGCCGCAGAACATGACACGGCCGCTCGAGTTGGCTGAGAAGCTGGCGGCGGCCAACAAGGGGAAAAAGCCGTTGCTCACGGCGTTTATGGGCGGCGAGGAGGTTGCGGCGGGCAAGGCGCGCCTCATGGAACTGGGCATTCCCAACTACCCGGCGCCCGACCGCGCGGTGGCCGCGTTGCGGGCCATGTGCGATTACGCGGCCTGGCGACGGCGCCCGGCTCGGATTGTGAGCCGGTTCCCGGTCAATCGCCGCCGCGTCGACCGTGTCCTTCAATGGCACATCCGTAGCGAAATCGAACGGGTGGGGGAGGTCGAGGCCAAGGACATCCTGCGCGCCTACGATTTCAGGATTCTCCCGGGCGCACTGGCGAAGGATGCCGACGAAGCCGTGGATGTGGCCAACCGGATCGGTTACCCGGTCGTGCTCAAGATTTCGTCTCCGGACATTGTTCACAAATCGGACTTTGGCGGCGTGCGGGTCAATCTCGCCGCGGCGGAGCAGGTGCGTGATGCCTTCGACCTCATGATGCTGCGCGTCCAGAGGCGCGCGCCCAACGCCTTCATTCGGGGCGCCTACGTCGAGAAAATGGGCCACCGCGGGCGCGAGGTCATTCTTGGGATGACAAGGGACCCCCAGTTCGGACCGATGCTCATGTTCGGTCTGGGCGGCATTTTTGTCGAGGTCATGAAGGACGTGACGTTCCACTTGGCGCCGATCACGCAGGAGGAAGCGATGCAGATGCTCATGGGAACGCGCTCGTATGCCTTGCTGAAGGGGGCGCGCGGTCAGGCGCCCGTCGACCTCCATGCGCTCGCCAGCGCGCTTCAGCGCATCAGCCAACTGGCGACCGATTATCCCGAGATCAGGGAGTTGGACATCAACCCCTACATTGTGGGCGAAGTGGGCACGGAGGCCTACGCCGCCGACGCCCGGATGACCCTCTCCAAACTTGCGAACTAACATGAAGAACATCAACGTCACTTACGATCCGGAGTGGAGGGAGAAGTATAAGTCGATGACCGCCACGCCCGACGAGGCCGTGGCCAGGATTCGCCCCGGTCAGCGCATCTTCATCGGCACCGGGTGTGCGGAACCGCTCCAGTTGGTCAGTGCTCTCACCAAACGGGCCTACGAACTTCCCGACACCGAGATCATTCATCTGCTGACTTTTGGCGACGCCCCCTATGCACACAAGGAAATGACCCAGTTCTTTCGGGTCAACAGTTTCTTCATCGCGGAGAACGTCCGGGGCATCATTCAGGAAGGCTTGGGGGACTACACCCCGATCCATCTCTCCGATGTTCCGGGGCTCTTCGACTCGGGTCAGTTGCCCCTGGACGCCGCCCTGATCCAGGTGACGCCGCCGGACGAACGTGGAATGTGCAGCCTCGGTGTGTCCGTCGACGTTGTGAAATGCGCAACCGAGAATGCGTCGCTCGTCATCGCCCAGGTGAATCCCAACATGCCCCGCACGCTCGGCGATTCGTTCGTGCATGTGTACGACCTGGATGTTCTGGTGCCGGTGAACGACCCCATCCTCGAAGTTCCGGAGATGGAGTTGACCGAGGAGACAAAGCAGATCGGCGAGAACCTCGCGGCCCTGATCGACGACGGCGCGACCATCGAGGTGGGCATCGGTCGGATTCCGCAGGCCCTGCTTGGGTTTCTGAAAGACAAGAAGGACCTGGGCGTGCACACCGAGATGGTCTCCGACCGCATTGTCGAACTCGTCCAGTCGGGCGCGGTCAACGGCTCGCGCAAGACCGTCGATCGCGGCAAGATCGTGGCCAGCTTCTGCCTGGGGACGAAACAGTTGTACGAGTTCATCGACAACAACCCGATGTTCGCCTTTCACCCCACGGAGTACGTGAATGATCCCCACGTGATCAGCCAGCAGAACAAGATGGTGGCCATCAACGTCGCCCTCGAAGTCGATCTGACCGGCCAGGTGTGCGCGGACTCGATCGGCACCCGGTTCTTTTCGGGCGTGGGTGGCCAGGTTGATTTCAACCGGGGCGCGGCCAAGGCCCACGGCGGAAAGGCGATTATCGCCCTGCCCTCGACCGCCAAGAACGGCACCATCTCCC
>DAOOQY010000639.1:0-3473 GCA_035389025.1 Verrucomicrobiota bacterium | reverse complement strand
CATGAAGTGGAGCGGCGACGGCCCGTCGCCGGCAAATACCGTCTTCACTCGCGTTAACCGGGGACGAGCCGTCCCCGCTCCGGCCTTTGCGGCTTCATGAATTGGCGCTGAGAATAGGCTTGTCACCTTGAACGAAGCTGATACACACACGCTGTCCCAGGTTCGATCTTGAGCATCAACCATCAACGCGACGCGCAGGCGCGTGCCGATCGAATCGCCGCGTTCCGCGCGGAGCTTGCCGAGTTGGAACGTGAGGAGGGCCTGCGTTTGACCTCCGAACAGCGCGCAACGCTCGAGGCCCACCACGCCCGCCTGCTGACAACCCTCAACCGCCAATACGCGGTCGACATCGACGATTCAGCCAAGCGCATTTCGCTCGGGATGCGGATCGTCTCGCTGCTGGGCGCGGTGGCTTTCTTTGCCGGATTCGTCCTGTTTCTGCATCGGATTTGGGGGTCGCTGCCGTGGTCGGCGCAGGTCGGCGTGCTCGCGATGACCCCGCTGGCTCTGGTGGCAGCGACGGCCTGGGCTCTCGGACGAGCGGTGTCGGACTACTATACCGCCCTGCTGGCTTTCACGGCTGGGGCGGCTTTTGTGATGGGGTTGAGCGCGACGGGGGCGCTTCTCAACATGGGTCCATCCCCGCACGCTCTCGTGCTCTGGGGCCTCTTTGCCGGGCTCGTCGCCTATGCCTGCAACCTGCGCCTGATGCTCGCTTGCGGCCTGGTGCTGCTTGGCGGTTACGCGGGGGCCTTGGGCGCGGAGGCGGGAGGCGCATTCTGGGGTTCGTTCATGGAGCGACCGTTGTGGGTGATCCCCGCGGGCGCCCTGTTTTACGCGGTGCCTCTCCTGACGCGGCATGAGCGGTCGCGCGACTTCGAGTTCGTCTATCGCGCGTGCGGGGCCGGGCTGGTTTTGACGGCGCTCCTGGTGCTGTCATTTCGCAACGACACATGCTGGTTCGGGACGATGGCGTCGACCGGCAAGATGCTCTGCCAGTTGACTGGTTTGGGCTTGAGCCTGGCCGTGGTGGCCCATGGCCTGCGTTTGGGTCGGGGCGGCCTGGTGAACCTGGGATCGGCGTCATTCGTGGTGTTTCTGCTCGTTCGGCTGCATGCCTGGTGGTGGGACTGGATGCCGAAGTATCTGTTTTGCATCTGCATCGGCCTGACCGCGGTGGTCCTGCTGGCCGCGTTCCGACGCGTCCGACGCAGGCTCGTGGGGCGTGTCGACACCCCGGCGTTGCCTGGCGACCGGAGCGAGGCATCCCCGGGCATTCCCTGCACGCCGGGGAGCAAGGCGTGTCGCTGGCTGTGGGTCGGAGCGGCGTTGATTGTGCTCGCCGCAAATCTGGGCGCTGTGGTTTCCGGCCTCCGCAATCGCAGCGATGATCGTGGGGGCACAATCGAACTGACTGAGCGCGAACTGCGTTTGCCGGAGTTCATGGGGGAGAGCACGGTCATACTGCTCGGTCTGCAGTGGGCAGCCCAGGGCAGCGAATCGTGGGATCGAGGCGCGCCGGTTTGGCTGACGGCGGCCAAGCTCGAGGAGTTGGGATTTGACTGCCGCGAACCCGCGACCGCACCCCGTGCCCGGGACTATTACAACTCGATGGCGCCTCGGACCGTATACCTCGTTCTCGAATTCGAGGGGCAGGCTTGGCAGGAGGCAAGCCAGCATCGGAAACCGCGCACGCATCTGTATGCCGTTGACGCAGGCCCCGACTCGAACGTGCTCCGGGAGCGCTATCCGGACTCGAGCCGGCACGCGATCGTGCGCGCCGTGATTCGCCCAATGCTCCAGACGCACAACCCGGTCGATGACAGGCCGTTGGCCGAGCCGCGGCTTACCGGCTGGATTCAGGAACTGCTTCCCAGCCAGATTTTTGTCCCGCGGCCGCACAGCACTCTGTTGCACGGCTTGCGGCGTCCGGGAGGACAGACGGGTGGCGACGCGGACACTCCGCCGCGTTATGCGGTGACGGTGTCGTGGGGGACGCGGTGCGAACCCTGGATTCGGAGCGTTCGGTTGTTGCCCGGAGAGTAACTGCGGATGCCCGGGGAGGTGCATCCGCATACGGTCTCGACGCACCGACGCACTGACGCACTGACGCACCGACGCACACGCATCAGTCCGCACCGAGTTCGCGCAGGCGCGTCTCGAGAAGTTGCCGCAGTTCCTCGCGTTCAGCGGGGGACGCCTCGCGCGGCACGCTGATCAACTCGCCGAGACAGACATGGCAACTGGAGAAGGGAATCGGGATTTGGAAGCGATCCCAGCTCTTGGCCTGCCATTTCCAGCCCAACCGATAACTGACAGGCACGATCGACAACCCGGTGACTTGGGCCAAGGCGACGACGCCTTCCTGCGCCACGCACCGGGGCCCGCGCGGCCCGTCGGGCGTGACGGCGAGATCGTATCCTTGCTCGGCCCAGCCCACCATTTCGAGCAGCGCCTGGTGACCGCGGCGGCTTGTCGAGCCGCGGACCGGTTGAACCCCAAACAACTCGAGGATACGGGCGAGCAAACCGCCATCCCTGCTGGCGCTCACCATGGCAGCCAGGCGTCGGCCGGGGCGCGCGGGTATGAAGAAGCGCCGATTCAGGCAGAGCGACAAGGCCAAGCGGTTGTGCCAGATTCCGAAGATCATGGGGCCCGACGCGATGCTGCGCATCGCATTCGAGGGATCCGCCATGCTGTAGCGCAGCGTGGCGTCCACCGCGCAAATCAGCCGGTAAATGGCCGCCGCACCCAGCCGCCCCCGCCAGCCGGGCTGTTGCGGGACGACGGGCATCGAACTGCGAGGTCGTCGCGCCCGTGGTTTGACCGGCTCTTCGGGCATCATTTGCCTTGTTTGAGGGCGACCCGCACCAACTCCTCGACAGTCGCTTGCGGGCCGAGCAAGGCCTGGGCGGCGCGCACGGCCTCGTGCGCCTGGGGCGGTTTGACATCCAGGGCGATCAACGCCAAGACGGCGTCATTGGCGCGCTGGTCTTCGGGGCTCAAGCCCCGCTGGGTGCTGCTGGCCTCCCAGGCGCCCACCGGGCCGATCTTATCGCGCAGTTCGACGACGATGCGTTCGGCGGTCTTCTTGCCGACGCCCGTGATGCGCGAGAGGGCCTTGACGTCACTGGTGGCGACCGCCCCCCGAAACACCGTCGGCGTCATGCCGCTGAGCACACTCAGAGCAATCTTTGGACCGATCCCGCTCACCGTGTTGATCAGGAGCCGAAACAGGTCGCGCTCCGCCGCTGTCAGAAAGCCGTACAGGACGTGCGCGTCCTCTCGCACCGCAAGGTGAGTCAACAACCGAACCTCGCTGCCCACCTTGGGCAGGCGATCGTAAGAAGAGAGCGGGATGAGAGCCTGGTACCCGATGCCGTGGACGTCGACGGTGACTTGTGTCGGAAGGCTCTCGACGAGAATGCCGTGGAGAAAGGCGATCATACGCGTCGCAGTGGGTTCAGAGAAAA
>DAOOQY010000638.1:0-3486 GCA_035389025.1 Verrucomicrobiota bacterium | reverse complement strand
CCGCGCTTTCACCAACCACGAGAGAATGTGAAGGTGTTTTCACCAGGAGCAAACGGAGAAAAGGGAGAGAAGAAATACCTTTCCGTTTTCTCTGCTTCCTCCTCTTCAAACCCTGATTCCAAAGAACAGAAATGAAATATCTACTGTCACTACTCGCTGTTGGCGCATTCTCCGTGCTCGCCGTCTGCACCGCGTCCGCCCAGACCGCGCCGAAGTTCAAGATGACCACTGACCTCCCGCCCGGCCTCGCGGCGCCGGACGAGGTGGAAACCCGGCTCGGCACGCTGAAGTTCTTTGACGGTTTCCCGGACGACGCCTCCGTTCAAAAGCTCTACGACAATCTCGACTTCCAGCGCGCCGTGCAGGCGTATCTGCTGGCCATTCCCGCGGTGAACCAGGCCGCGATGCGCCAGGCTCTGCTCAAGTGGGGGCCGGCCAACACGACCATGCCGATTTGGGAGGACCTCGTCTTTCCTCGCACTGTGGGCCTGACCTTCAACACCAGCACCCCGTACTGCTGGATGTGGATCGACCTCCACGCTGGCCCCTTGGTGGCCGAAGTTCCGCCGGGCGTCCTCGGCGCCTTCAACGATCACTGGTATCGGTGGGTGGTGGACGTCGGCGTGACGGGTCCCGACAAGGGCAAAGGCGGCAAGTATCTGATCCTCCCGCCGCGCTACGAGGGCGAGGTCCCGGAAGGTTACTTTGTCGCGCGCGCCCAGGCCTACGAAATGTTCCTGGCTTGGCGCACGTTCCCCGACAAGACGGGCGACCTGAAACCGGCCATCCAGTTGACCAAAGAGCGGACGAAAGTGTACCCGCTTGCGCAAGCGGCCAACCCGCCACCGATGAAGTTCGTGAACATCTCCCCCGAACCGTTCGTCACGGTCGGGCCGGGCGACTACCAATTCTGGGAGCTGCTCAACGGTGTGGTCCAGTCCGAGCCGCCCTACACCGGCGATCCGGTAACCCTTGGATTCTTCGCGGCGATCGGGATTGAGCACGGCAAACCTTTTGCGCCGGATGCGCGGATGAAGAAGATTCTGACCGAAGCCGCCGAGGTGGGCGATGCCACGGCGCGGGCACTCACCTACAAGATGCGCGACAAGGAAGCCTACTACAATCAAGGCAGTGCGTGGCGGACCGCGTTTCTCGGGGGCTACAACTTCGAGCGGAACGGCATCAAGCTGCTCGACTCGTCTTCCCAATACTACTTTTACGCCACCGGGGTCACCCCGGCGATGGAGGCCAGGATGGTCGGCGCCGGCTCCCAGTACGCGCTCGCGTTCGTGGATGCCCAAGGTAAGCCGCTCGATGGCAGCCGCACCTATCGGCTGCACGTGCCCGCGAATGTTCCGGTCAACAACTTCTGGTCCGTCATCGCCTACGACAACCAGGCCCGCTCCTTTTTGCAGACCGATCAGACCTGGCCGTCGGTCACCAGCAAGGACAAGGACTTCCACGCCAATGCCGACGGCTCGGTGGACGTGTATTTCGCTCCCAAGCGACCGGAGGGAGCCAAGAACTTCATCCAGACTATCCCCAACAAGGGTTGGAACGTCATCTTCCGGCTCTACGGCCCGCTGGACCCCTGGTTCGACAAAACCTGGCGGCTGGGAGAGATCGAAGCGGTGATAAGTCCTTAAGAACAGACAAGGCCATGAAAGCCATGCACAACCTCATCGCCGCCATGCGGCCTTTCCATGCAGGATCAACAGGCAAAACGTGCCACTCCATCCCCGCCGAGGCGCCGCTGCTGCCCTTTGACCGCCTTCTGCGCGCCCTTTCTCCTCTGTCCGCCATCCTGTTGCTTCTCCTTCCCGGCTGCACGCACCTGGGCCCCAAGACTGTCGCCGTGGACCGTTTCGACTACGGCACGTCCGTCGCTGAGTCGTGGAAAAGGCAGACGCTCCTCAACATCGTCAAAGTTCGTTACCTGGATCTGCCGGTGTTTATGGATGTGGCCTCGGTCGTGAGCGGCTATTCCATGCAAACGGGTGTCAGTGTCAGCGGCACCCTCTCGACGCAGAAGGCCGTGCAGGGCGACTTCGCGTCGCTCGGAGGACAGGCCATTTACACCGACCGCCCCACCATCACCTACGTGCCGATAACCGGGGACAAGTTCATGCGCGGCATGATCACGCCGCTGGATCCCAAGAGCATCTTCTTTTTTCTTCAAGCTGGCTACTCCGCAGACTTCGTCCTGGGCCTGGCCGTCGAGTCGATCAACGGCGTGCGTAACCGCTCGGTGGCCGGCGGCGCAGTCCGGGAGGCAGACCCGGACTTTATCCGCGCGCTCGACTTGCTGCGCGAGGTGCAGGCTGCTGGGGCGTTCGGGATGCGCGTCGAGGAGGACAAGGCCAAGAGCTCGACGGGAGTGGTGTTCTTCCGACGGGACGACGTACCCGCCGACATCGCGGAGAAATCGGCAGAGATTCGGCGACTGCTCAACCTGGCGGCCGAGCCGCAAAAGTTCACGCTCACCTACTCGCCGATGCGCGGAGCCAGCAACGAACTCGCCGTGAACAGCCGTTCCATGCTGCAGATCATGCAGGTTTTTGCCAGCCGTGTGGATGTGCCCGAAGCCCATCTCAAGGATCACAGTGCATGGCCTTCTCCGGATGACGCCTCCACGACGGAGGGCGCCCGGCCAACCGCCCGGATTCACAGCGGCAAGGAGAAGTCAGCGGACGCGTATGCCGCCGTGCGCTATCGCGGCTACTGGTTCTGGATTGACAACGGCGATCCGGTCAGCAAGCGCTCTTTGACGATGGTCATGTTTCTATTCACGCTGGCGGATACCGGCAGCCCCGAAAGACTGCCGCTGATCACGATCCCAGCCCAATAACTATGAACAAAGACGCGATCTACCACGAACTCAACCAGAGCGACAGCGTGCTCTCCACGGTGCTGGACAGCATTTTCGATGGTGTTTACATCGTGGATCGCGAGCGGCGCATCATCTTCTGGAACCGCGCCGCCGAAGAAATCACTGGGCACCTGAAAAAGGATGTCACGGGCCGCTGCTGCCACGACACGATTCTGAATCACATCGACGGCAACGGGACGATGCTCTGCTTTTCGGCCTGCCCGCTGCAGCGCTCGATCCAGACCGGCGAGAGCATCCGCGCCAAGGTGTACCCCACGCATCGGGATGGGCATCGGTTCCCTGTCTACACGCACATCGGCGCCATCCGGGACGAAGCCGGAGCGATCATCGCGGGCATCGAGGTCTTCCGTGACATCACCCAGGAGGAGGACTTCCGGCTGCTCCAGGAGAAGTTCAATGCCTTGATCAAACGGTACGTTTCGACGGCGACCATGGAGGAAGTCATGGACAACCTCCAGGGCGGCGCGGAGGGCAAGGCGCGTGTCCGGGAACTGACGGTTCTCTACCTGGACGTGGTCGGTTTCACCGCCTTCTCGGAACGGAATTCACCCGAGGCGGTCGCGATGATGCTGAACGAACTGTTTGGCGTGTGCGAG
>DAOOQY010000637.1:0-3497 GCA_035389025.1 Verrucomicrobiota bacterium | reverse complement strand
CCGGTGTCCAGACCTCGATCGCTTTCTCGTGTGGACCATTGAACCGCTGAGTCTCCGCAATCGGGTTCGAACCGCGGGGGATGTAACCCCGGCTTTCGCAATGGGCGAACAAGCGCCAGAGCACCTGACGGGTCGCGTTCTTGGTGCTGGTCGCACCATTCAACCCGTCGAGATACCGCTGGCAGTCCGCCGTGGTGACACTCGCCGGATGCACGGAGAAGGCTTTGGTGAAGGGGCCAATGCGGCACCGCAGGTCGGTCAGGTACGGGCCGCTCGCCTTGGCCTGCCGGCGCAGTTCGATCATCTCGGTGGCGGCCTCGCCGAGCGTGATCTGCGGAAGGGTGCTCGGGTGACGCTCCAGGTAGAATCGCGCGGCGGCGGACAGCAGGCTGCCGTTGCCGAGAACACCCGCGGCCTCGGCATATCGGGCGCAAGCCAGTTCCGGCGGGTCGCCCACGGCGCGCAGCAGTTCCAGGCAACGGGCGAAACTGGCCGCCTCCTGACCAGACAGAGCTGCCGCAACGGCATCGCCCTTGGCCAGCAACCCGGCAATCCGCCGCGCCTCCCTCTGGGCGGCTTGATGATCGGCGAAGCTGCGCAGTCTGCGGCGTCCGCCCGTGTAATCGCAGACCTCGAAGGTCGGGTACCGGCTGCCGTCCACGGTACGGGTGCGACGATAAATCTTCACCGCGGCATTGCCGACGCGGACCGTTTCGATCCTCCGTTTGGGGTGCTTCATACCCAAAAACGTCGTCAACACGTAGTCAGAAGTCAAAAGAAATAGTGATTATTCTCGGAATCATTGGCTATTGTGCTCACTTCGAGTTGTTCCGCACAAACAACCCGTGCCTTCTCTGGCCTGTTTTGGCACAAGAATCGGGACCACCAATTCGTCTCACGGATCATATTTCAAGACGTAATAGATAAGTTATGCGTATAAACCTCTGGACATCCAGATAGATAAGCTCTGCTTGTTTCATAGATGAACATTATCAAGACCATCTCTCCGTCGGCTTGCGCCCAGGGCGCTTGCCCCTCCTTCCACCTCACCGATACGGGCACCGTCCTGGTCCAGGGCGCCAGGCTACCCGCCAACCCTCCGGAATCCTTGGACATTCCCGACCACGAAGACGTCGTCGCCATCCCCAAGGACGTGTTCGACGCTCCCCTGGCCCAGTACAACGGGTAGGACCGGCGCCGGCGAAAACGACGCGGACCCTCAAGCTCGAATCCAACCCGGACAAGCAACAAAAGTGACCGTTTCATACGTCTGGTAGTTCGACTAATGGGCATTTGCTAAATGGACGAGAATGGAGACCATTCGAGTGCCCTTGACCGGGTGTGGCCAGTCAAGCGAACTTCGGTAGCGAGAATTGCCAGTTCGGCAAACTCCAGAAATCGGCGCCCAAAAGGCTTGTCGGCGCCAGTGGCGAGATGAGCAGAAGCCGCTTCATGCAACCGGGAGGCTTCCTGCGGTTGGACCCACCGGCAGTCGCTGGAGCATGTCGAAATAGGTCCAGAGCGGGCCAACCACGCCGCGCTGGCGCAAACGCTCGACAAGGTGCAGAAACGACGGTGGCGGTTCGCCAATGATCCAGTTCGGGTTGGTTCTGACGAAATCCGACAGGCGGTTCAGAATCCAGTGCTCGCTCAGTCCGGGGGCGATGTAGTGATAGGGCTCGAGCAGGTCGGTGTCCGGAGTGATGGCGCCTTCCGCCAGGGCGCGCGCGTGCAGCGCGGTGCCAGGATAGACCCGCATGCCCACGATGGGGAGCATCACGGCCCTGGGGAGCCGGCGCGCGTTGGCCAGTGTCTCGGCAAGTGTGTCGCGCGTCTCCCCCGGCCCGCCTAGAATCAGGAAATGGCAATGGTCCACCTTCGCGTCCGACGCGAGCTGGGCCGAGTGCCGGATGTCTTCAAACCCGAGGTTCTTGTGGTAGGCTTGGAGCGCCGGATCCGAAAAGCTGTCGGAACCGAACTCGATGTGCTTGAGGCCGGCGCGCGCCATGAGCGTCATCAACTCGGTCGTGAGCCCTTGCGGGCGGAGGAAACAGCCCCACTGGATGGTGACGCCCCGTCTCAGGATGGCGTCGCATGTCTCGACGACGTGCGTGGGCGACGAATTAAACACCGAGTCCACCACGAAGACGTAGCGCGCGCCCCGCGCCGCAAGTTGGGCCAGTTCGTCGGCAACCAGTTCGGGCGGGCGGCGGCGGTGTCGGTTCCCCTCGATCAGGGGGTAGGCGCAGTAGCAGCAATGGAGCGCGCAACCGCGCTGGGTCTGCGCGTTGAGCATCAGACTGCGCGCAAGGTAAAAATCGACCAATCGCTCCGGACGATCCTCGGTCAGAACAGGGCGGTCGAGGCGATCGGGCTGTTGTGGATTGCGGCGGATGCGTCCGTTTTCGCGATGGACAAGGCCGGGAATGGCGCGGTGGTCGCTCCCGGCTTCGAGGGCCTCGAGCAGCGCCAGCAGCCCGGCCTCGCCTTCGCCGTGGATGCCGAAGTCGGCCCCGCTGCGCTCGAGGAGGCTCTCCGGAAAGAGCGAGTATCCGCTCCCACCCACGATGATGCGCGCGGGGCTGCGCTGGCGGATGCGCGCGCACAAGTC
Source organism: Verrucomicrobiota bacterium (assembly GCA_035389025.1). Taxonomy (GTDB): domain Bacteria; phylum Verrucomicrobiota; class Verrucomicrobiia; order Limisphaerales; family J093; genus MWFF01. The sequence goes on along the minus strand of DAOOQY010000637.1, from coordinate 886 downwards.
GAAGAGCGCGCCATAGAACGTCTCGCGCTTCTTGAACGCGACATCGTCGATGTTGCGCAGGGACACACCGACACACTGGGGCTGGAACTCGTCGATCGTCCGCTCGATCGGGTCGGCGTCCGCCAGGCAATCCACCCAGCGCGTTTGGTGTCCGGCGGCGCGCAGCGCGGCGTTGATCTGCGCCAATCCAAGTGGGAACACGGCATACGGCTCGGTGTAGCAGTTGGCGCTGATGAGCAGGACGCGACTGGACATTGGGTGTGCAGTAGACTCGCGGGCGGGGCGGCTGGCAAAGGAAAACCAGAGAGAACCAGAGAATCCTTGACCCGTTCAGCGCAGCACGCAAACTCGACTTGTTTGCAACACGTTACACCGGTCAAGCCTTCTAGCGTGCGGGCCGTGGACCCTGCCCTCGCGCATGTTGTCGTCATACCCTGCTGGAACGAGGCCGCCACCATCGGCTCGATCGTGGGGCGGGTGCGTGTTCATGTGCCGGACGTGATCGTTGTGGATGACGGTTCGACGGATGCGACCGGCTCGATCGCGCGCGATGCCGGGGCGCTGGTGGAACGGCATCGAAACAACCTCGGCAAGGGCGCTGCGCTGCGCAGCGGTCTTGCGCGAGCGAGCGCGGCGGGTTTTGCCTGGGCTCTGACGCTCGATGGCGATGGCCAGCACTCGCCCGAGGAGATCCCCGCATTCATCGAACGGGCCGCCAGGACCGGCGCGGCGCTGGTTGTCGGGGACCGCACCGCCGGCGCGGCTGGGTGGTGCGCAATCTGGATGCCGCCGACGAGGCGTGGGCGCTGGCGCGCAGGGTGGACGCGCAGCTGGCGCCGTGGGCGCGGCAATCGTGGCGCTGGCGGCTGCTTTACGTGCGCGCGGC
>DAOOQY010000636.1:0-3504 GCA_035389025.1 Verrucomicrobiota bacterium | reverse complement strand
TGTCAAACGCCGCGCCCTCCCGGTACAAATGCCCCGTGAACTCGCATCGCCGCCGATTCTCCTTTTTGCAGATGGACAATCGGGCGGAGACCGGTGCCGACCGCACACGCGCGGTGCCGCACCCAAACCATCAGACCCCTCGATCCATGCCTCAACCCCCCATCCAACGCCGCACGTTTCTCGCCCAAGTCTCTCTCGGAACCGCCACGCTGGCCGCCGCGCCGCTGGGCCGCGTCGGCGTCGCCGCGCCATCTTCCCCCGGGGGCGCTGCCGCCTCCGGCCTGGCCGAACCGGCGTTCCGTCCGCTGCCGCTGGGATCGATCCAGCCCGAGGGTTGGCTGCGGCGTCAACTCCAGTTGCAGGCCGACGGCTTGAGCGGGCGCCTGGATGAGTTCTGGCCCGACGTCGCGCAAAGCCAGTGGTTCGGTGGGAAAGCCGAGGGCTGGGAGCGGGCGCCTTATTGGCTCGACGGCTTCATCCCATTGGCTTGGACTCTTGGTGACCAGGGGCTTCAGGCCAAGGCCAGGCGCCGCATCAAGCAGATTCTCGATGGGCAGCGTCCGGATGGCTGGTACGCCCCCTATCCGGTCGATGCGTCGGCCAAGGCGTACGATCTCTGGGCCATCCTGCTCGTTAACAAGGTGCTCGTCCAATACCACGAAGCCACCGGCGACAACGCCGTCCTGCGCGCCGTCGTCAGCAATTTGAAGGCCGTTCATGGCGTTCTTGACCGCTCACCGCTGTTCAACTGGGGCCGGTTCCGGTGGTTCGAAGGCCTCATCGCGGCCTATTACGCCTACGAGCGGACCGGTGAGACGTGGCTTCTTGACCTGGCCCGGAAACTCCGGGCGCAAGGGTTCGACTACAAGTCGTTCTTCGACGGCGAGGACGTGCTCTCGCCGACGCCCCGGCGCGGGCTTTGGACCTGGGAGAAGCACGTGGTCAATGCGGGCATGGCGCTCAAGGCGCACACTCTGGCATGGCGGCTGTCGCGCGAGGAGGACGACCGTGGGCACACCCAGCGAATGTTGCGGACCCTGGATCGGTACCACGGCCAGGTCAACGGCATGTTCAGCGGCGACGAATGCCTGGCCGGACGCAGCCCCACGCAGGGGACCGAACTGTGCGCGGTGGTCGAAGCGTTGTATTCCCTCGAGCTTGCCCTGGCGCTGACAGGCGACCCGGCATTGGGGGACCGCTTGGAACGTATGGCCTTCAATGCCCTCCCGGCCACGTTCACACCGGACATGTGGGCTCACCAATACGTGCAGCAAGCGAACCAGGTGCAGTGCACAATCAACCCCGAGCACATGTGGTCCACCAACGGTCCGGAATCGAGTCTCTACGGACTCGAGCCAAACTACGGCTGTTGCCTGGCGAACATGCATCAGGGCTGGCCCAAGTTTGCGGCCCATCTCTGGATGCGCACGCCCGACGGTGGCTTGGCTGCGGTGGCGTATGCCCCGAGCAGTGCGCGATTCGCTGTGCGCGGCCAGCCGGTTCGGGTGACGCTCGAAGGCGACTATCCATTCCGCGAAACAGTGAGACTCGTCGTCTCCACCGAACAGCCCGCCCGCTTCCCTCTGGCCCTGCGCGTGCCCGCCTGGGCCGAGAATCCCACGGTGCGCGTGGGGGCCGGCCCTGCCAAACACCTTGAGGCCGGCTCCTTCCATCGCCTGAATCAGGAGTGGAAAGGATCGGCTGCGATCGAGCTTCGGTTCCCGATGTCCGCCAGAGTGACCCGGAGATACAACCAAGCCGTAGCCATCGAGCGCGGCCCTCTGGTCTATGCGTTGAAACTGGGCGAAACCTGGACCCGCGTCAACGCGGACAAGCCCCATCGCGACCTCCCGCACGGCGACTTCGAGGTCCGTCCCTCGACACCGTGGAATTACGGTCTCGTGGTCGACGAAGGCCGTCCGGAGACCAGTGTGGCCTTCGAGGAACGTCCCGTTGGGGACAAGCCGTTCTCTCCCGAGGGGGCTGGGATGATCGCCAAAGTCAAAGGCCGGCGGCTCCCAAGCTGGCAACTCGAACGCGGATGGGCCCAGGAAGTCCGTCCCGGACTCCAATCCTCGATAGAACCGATCGAGGAACTCACTCTTATTCCATACGGTTGCACGAATATCCGGGTGACCGAGTTCCCCAGACTCCAGGCTCCAGGAACCATGTGAACGAGGTGTTCCGGGAGTTCCGGGGCCGGTTTGGGGCGAGGCGGCGGGACGGGGCGCGTCCGCCGCGGGGTTTGGGTGCGTTGGGGGAGTTGGCGACGATGCGGGGTTTACAGGTCAGTGTCGTGGGATGACATGGCCCTTGGTGCCTGTGATCGATCATGGCATCAGGGATGCAGGCAGGGCCAATTCCTGAAGTGGAGCGGCGACGGCCTCGTCGCCGACAGACACCGTCTTCACTCCCGTCGTCGGGGGACGAGCCGTCCCCCCTCCAGCCTTTCCGCCTTCATGAATTGGCGGTGGGGATGCAGGCTTTTGCCCGGCTTTTGCCTTGACCCTCGATGCGCTGCGTCTGATCCTCCGTGCGCGATTTCAATATGAACGCAACATTCCCTGCATTGACTGTCGTGTGCCTTGGCCTCGTGCTGTCGCCGGCCTTTTTGGCGGCAGACGTGTCCTGGCCCAAGGAAGTCCCCGCCTCCTCGCCGAAGAAGAGCAAGAAGGCCGAGCCGGCGAGCAAAGTGTATCCCAGCGTGGGCGCCATCGAGCGGCACGGCGTGTCGATCGACACCCTGATTTCGCCGGATGCCCAGGTCGAGCAGTTGGCGGGCGGATTCGAATGGGCGGAGGGGCCCGTCTGGAATCGAAAGACCAAGACCCTCTTGTTTTCCGATGTGCCGCGCAATGTGATTTTCGAGTGGAAAGAGTCAGTCGGCACGCGGGATTACCTTTACCGGAGCGGTTACACCGGCGCCCGCAATGAAGGCAAGGAACCCGGCTCGAACGGGTTGACCTTCGATGCCGGTGGGCGGTTGGTCATCTGCATGCACGGGGATCGCGTGGTGGCGCGGCTCGAACGCGACGGCAAGCTGACAATCCTGGCCGATTACTACCTCAATCGGCGATTCAACAGCCCGAACGACCTGGTCTACAACTCGAAGGGTGATCTTTACTTCACCGATCCGCCTTACGGGCTGGCCAAGCTGAATGACGATCCGAACAAGGACCTCATGTTCAACGGAGTGTTCCTCCGCCGGCGCACGGGGGAGGTGGTTCTCCTGACGCGTGATTTGACCTTCCCCAACGGCGTTGCGCTTTCACCGGACGAGAAGACGCTCTACGTGGCCGTCTCGGACCCCGCCCGCCCTGTCATCATGTCGTATCCCCTCAAAGACGACGGCACGCTTGAAGCCGGCGCGGTCTTCTTCGACGCGAGTTCGCTCACAGGGCGTGCGGGGTTGCCTGACGGGCTCAAGGTGGATATTGCCGGCAACCTCTTTGCGACAGGCCCGGGCGGTGTGTTGGTGCTGGCGCCTGACGCCAGGCACCTGGG
>DAOOQY010000635.1:0-3509 GCA_035389025.1 Verrucomicrobiota bacterium | reverse complement strand
GCCGATCGGATTGGGCGTCGAAAGGGCGGTCACCGAAACCACCGAGGGCGGCGCGGTATCCGTGCTCACGACCACGTTCGCATTGCGGGTCGTGACACCGCCGAGCGGATTGTCGACCACCAACCGGTACAAACCGCTATCGGCCGGCGTGGCCTGGGCGATCACCAGGGTCGCGGCGTTCACCCCTTGCGGGTAATGGGCCGTCCCGTCCGGATTGGCGACCTCGGTCAAAGCCGCAGCGCCCTTGTACCACTGGTACGTGTTGGGCATGCCCGAGACGACGGTCGACAGCGTCACCGTGCTGCCCTCGACGGCGGAAGCATCCGCCGGCTCCTGGGTGACCTGCGCGGCCAGCCATTGAATCTTGTAATGGTTCAGGATTTGCTCGGGAGTGAGCGCGTAGCTGTAAAAGGCCACATCGTCCACTGTGCCCGGGTAAGGGATTCCACCGCCGGACCGGCTGGCGATCTCGAACGGCGTGTTGGTCGCCGGGAGGTAACCGCTGCCCGCGTCGGGGGGGACCGGTCCGGTTTCATCAACTCCATTGACGTAAAGGTGGGCAGTGCTAGCGCCGGAATAGACCACGACGACGTGGTACCATTTGCCGGCCTGCGGAGACGTTGTTCCTTGCAGCCAGAACTGGACGGTCGAGGCATCGCCGATATGACATTCCCACCACGCCCCGTTGAGCCCCTGGTAAATGGCGTAGCCGGAACGTCCAACAGCTCGATTCTGCGACCCGATCACGCATCGGCTGTTCTGACCCGACTGGTCAGGCTTGGCCCAGAACTCGACGGTGAATGCGCCGGGAGGGTTGAGCACCGACGAGGCCGGAGCCACGGCGTTGCCGCCCGTGAAGTGGACAGCCGTATCCGGATCCGTCTGCGCGCCGCCCAGGAATGCCCCGGGCTCGCCAAGCGTGTAGGACCCCCCATAGGTCGCGTCGTAGAACCCCGCCAAGTCGACGGCCAGGGTGCCCGTCGCCTCGCCCATCCGCCAATAGGCAGACGGATGATCCGCCGCGACGGTCTCGGCGTATTTGCCCGAAGGGGCAACGAAGGTCAGCACGATGGGCTGGCTCTCGGCCGTCCCGAACACGTTTTCGACCGACAGGGTATAGGTTGCCGAAGTGCCGGCTGCGCCACCAGCGACAACGTACGAAGCGGAGTTGGCGCCGGGGATGGCGACGCCGTCCACTTTCCATTGATAAGTGAACGGCAGAGCGCCTGACACGACGGCCTGCAGGACCGGCGCGCTGCCCGCCATCAGGGTTCGCGGGCCGAGCGTCTGGCTATCGAACACCGGCGGGGCCACTGTCGTGCCGTAGACCAGCTTGGTGTAATGCGACTGGATCGTGCCGGCGGACAATGCGCTGCTGTAAACGGCCAGGTCGCCGATCGTTCCGGCGAGCATGTTCGGATCACCCAAAACGCCGTCGGCGAAAGACCCGATCCAGGCCGGGTACCCGCCCGCCCCGAGGCCGGTGTGAGTCTTGGCTTCGAGAGGCTTGCCATCCAGATACGGCGTGACTTTGGTGCCGTCCTCGAACACGAAGGCCACGTGGGTCAGGCGCCCGATGAGACTCGGCGCAATCGACCAGCTCAGCGTGTCGACGCCGTTGGCGAAGATCAGGCTGTTTCCGGCGCCGTTCGCCTGAATCGCATAGACGTAACTCGTGTTATCCCAGGCCACGGACAAGATCGTCTGGTTCTGGATCGTGGTTCGCGTCAGATAGACCAGGGCTTCCACAGTCCCATTGCCGCTCGGGAACTCGAAGGCCGGGTTGCTCGAAATCTGCACCATCCCGTCCGCGTCAAACGCCAGAGAGCGCTGGATCAGCGCCCGATCGGTCTGGCCATCATACACCGCCCCCAGTTGGAGAGTGCCGTTGTGTGCACTGTCCACAACGTTGATCACGGTCGCGTCGACGCAATCATCGGCCGGGAAATAAGCGACCAGGCTCGATTCGGCCTTGACGAGATTCCGGTAGGCGTTGGCATCGTCGATATCGCCTTGTGTCGGCGTCACCACGGTCAACGTTACCTCCGCCGTGGTCTTCGAGACGCCTCCACTGGTCAGGACACAATCGAACTTCGCCCCGTTGTCGGCCGCGGTGACGGTGGCCAAGTACAGCTTGGCCCCGGTCTGCCCGGGGAGATTCGCGCCGCCGCGCCGCCATTGATAGGTCATCGAGGCGTCCTTGGCGGCAATCACGCCGAACGAGGCGGCGCCGCTGGCCCAAACGGTCGCGGACTTCGGTTGTTCAACGATGCTGGGGCCCGCCGGACGGAGCAGCAGATCGCTGACCTGGAACTGGCCCGGAGCGAACGTGCTGATGCGCAGTTCGTCCAGGTAACCCCGGAACGAGGGCACCGTCCCCGGGCTGCCCCCGGCGAAGATATTGCCGTTGGGAATGGTGTTCTTGTCCGTGGGCGCGCCTTTCGCAACGCCATTCACATAGAACGTGTTGATGCCGTTGTCGCTGACGACGGCCACGTGCATCCAACTGTTGGTGTCCGCATCGACATAATCCCCAATCTGGACGGTGTCCGGAACGCCCTGACCGGCATTCGGGATCACGAATGCGCCGATCTGCGATTTTCCCAATTCGGTGTTGTTGGTCACGGCAAAATACACACCGCCACCACCCGCGCCGGCCGGCCGGTCCGGTTGCGAAAAATCACCCGAGCCGCTGCCAAAAAACCATGTCCGGTTCGCCGTCGTGCTGATCCCCGTGTCCTCGGGCAGAATCCAGCACTCGATCGCATAGTCGCTTGCCGGAGGGTTCCACGCGCAGTCCGCCGTGCCGCATGGCCACGGATTCCACATGGCCGCCGCCGCGTGGTGCGGCGGGGTCCAGTAGAGCGAACTGGTGCTGGTGTGGCCGGTGGTGCCCAATGGCCCGCCGGCGCCGAGTGGAACTATGGCCGCACCGGTGGTGCCGCCCCCTCCGCTGGAGTAGGCAAAGCTGAATCGCCGGTTGTTGCCGCTGGAATCGGCAAAGTAGTCCAACACTTCCCCGTAATGCCACCACCCTTGCGGTGTGACGGCCGCAGACGCGGACAAGGCGAGCCAAGCCGAGGCAAAAACCGCCCCGGCATGGAGGATTGTACGTTTGGTTTTCATGTTCATGACTCTGTTGCAGTGGCACAGCGAACCCCCAATGGAGTTCTCATCCTGTGTCGAGTGTTACTAATGCACCGCCCCAAAAGGCTTGTCAAAGCGATTCGCCCCGCCGACAAGCGAATCGCCTTGAATCCACTCCTCGCAAAGGGTTTCAATGCCGTCCGGACCCGGGCAACACACTGAGCATGGATTGACGGTCCTGCCCGGCTCCGGACGCCGCTTCAAGCCATGAAACGATCCGAGAACGAGACGCGCCCCGGGGCTAAGCGGATTCCCAGCCTCATCTTCAGATTCAGACTTCCTGAGCAATCACCGGGACGTACTCCATCGTCACCCTCACCCGTCCCGCAGAGCGGGACACCCTCTCCCACCTGCCTGCGCCC
>DAOOQY010000634.1:0-3510 GCA_035389025.1 Verrucomicrobiota bacterium | reverse complement strand
CGCTCGGCGACAACGCAAGCGCCCGAACAGCCGGATACTCGACCACCCCAACCCCGGAATCCACGGCCGACCACGCGGTTCCATCCCACCTCGCAATGTGATCCGCCGGAATATCGTCCGCCATCGTGAACCGCCCTCCGACGTAAAGGTCGGTGCCGGACACTGCAAGGGCATAGACCATCGTGTAAAGATCCGTGCTCATCAGACCCCACCCCAGACCCGACCACGCGTGCCCGTCCCACTTCGCGATGTGACCCGCATAGGCGTCACCCACCATGTAGAATTGACCTCCGACATAGAGATCGGCGCCCGACACCGCCAGCGCGTGGACGGAGGCTGAGACCCCCCCGCCAACGCCCGGTCCCAGCGCCGACCACACGCTCCCATCCCACTTGGCGACGTAATTTGCCTCGATCCCGCCCGCCCTCACGAACCAGCCTCCGGCGTAAAGTTCCCCGCCGGATGCCGCCAGGGCGTACACGCTCGGTGACTCGGTGCCGCCCATCCCCGATCCCAAAGCTGACCAGGCGCTTCCGTCCCATTTGGCAATCGAATTGGCCTCGACACCGCCAGCCAAGGTGAAATCCCCCCCCGCATAGAGGTCCGTGCCGATCAAACACAGGGCGTGAACCCACCCATTCACCCCGGAGCCCACGGCCGTCCACGCGCTGCCGTCCCACTTGGCAATATGGTGCGCCTCAACCCCGCCAGCCGCCTTGAACGAGCCACCGACATAAAGGTCTGTGCCCGATACCGCCAATGCATAGACGGCGACGAATTCGGTCCCCCCAAGCCCGGTGCCCAAGGCCGACCAGCCAGTTCCGTCCCATTTGGCAAGGCCGTTGGCCACGACGCCTCCCACAACGGTGAACTCACCCCCTATGTACACGTTGCCCGAATCGTCGGCTGCAACGGCGTACACCTCGCCATTGGCTCCGCATACACCCCCCAAACTCGCCCAATTCGCATCGCTGAACACCGGATCAATCCGCACCGGATACGCAGCCGCCGTATCCTCCACAACGACCGCCAGACGGCTCTCGCCCCGCACTTCCATTCTTGCATCAAGTTCCTGCCCCCGGGCGTCAACCACACGCAGGCGGTTGTACGTCAATTCACGCCCCGAGCGATCCGCCACCAGCCGAGCCCCATCCGCCGCCGCCTTCACCCGAGCCCCGTCGACACCCAGTTCCACCCGCAATCGGCCCGCACCCCCAGGCCTCTGCTCGATTACAAAATCCTGCCGCACACCCCCGATGCTCACCGAGTATTCCTCGGTCAAACCCGGACGGATGAAACGCGCCGTCGAACCCGCCACCTCGACACGTCCGACCGGCGGGAGCACGCCACCGCTCACTTCCAGTTCGATTCCCGAACCCGTGCCGCCCACACTCGAGCCGCCCCCGCGCCCCACTTCGAGCGCGATAACACGCAGCGCCCGCTCCCCAAACTCGCCATGCGGCGAACTCAGCCAGAGACCCTCGCCCGTCGCCTCACCCTCGATGCGCTGAAACACACAGGTCAGCCGCGCCCCGTCGGGGGTGGCCTCAACCGACGCGCCGTCCCCCCGATACTGTCCTGCAGCCACCATGCCGACCTGCTCCGCCGGTATCGGGGGGGCGGATTTGACTGCTGCATGCCCATCGCGCATCTGGGCATGACAACCGACCACCAAGGCGGCCAGCGGCAGTCTCAACCATCGATCCAGGAACCAGCGAGTGCTGAATAGAGTCATATCCATCATCAAATGCAACAGGCGCGCCGCCGGGCGTCATTCGTTCTCACCCAAACCGGCGCGGGCAGCCGCAAGAACGGCCTTTGCCAAGGACTCTCTTCCTTCTGTCGCTCATTACACAGTAGGCACCTTACGCCGTCCGCGAGATCAGAAGCAAGCCCCGCTATCTGACACCCCCGTCAAGCCGCTGAACGCCCAGCACGTACTTCGAACAACGGACCAGCCGGAAAGGAAAGCCGGCCGCGACAGCCGCGGCGTCGGTCGCGCAGGCGTCAGCATACTTCACCTCGACAATCACTCCGTGGTCCTGACCCGAAAGCGGACGCAGGGAAACTCGAACCCCCCGCAGATCGACAAACTCGAGTCCCCAGTCAACCGTCAGACGGATCGCGCCGTCCGCAGTGCGGAAATACCGCCGCCGATACCTGTTGCCCAGCACCGGCTCCACTCCGTGCAGGCGGAGTCTGGCCTGCTCGGGCAGCGCGTCGCCATGCCATGCCGCCTCCAAAACGCCGTGTGGAAATTGACCGTGCAGTTCGAATGGCGGAAACGGATACCCCTCCTTCCCGCTCACCGTTCCCCGCCGCAGCTTGAATTCCAGACGCGGTCGGGCAATGACCCCCCGAAAGTCGCCGTACCACCGAATCCGCACTTTGAATCGTCGCGCCGTCCCGCCCACGTGGTCGTGAAAGTGCCGCAGGTCCGGGGTGTCGAAATACACATTGTTGACGACCCGCTCCGGGTACGGCTCGAGGAAGAGCGCCAGATGCCGCCGCACCAGGGCAAGGGTCTCCGCCACGGAAAAGCCGCGTGGCAGGAACTTGCGCTCGAAACGCGCATTGGCAAGCTCGGTCTCCATGCCAGCCTCCGTCCGCACTCTAGAGCCCCAAGCTGCGGTCCTCGATGTAGCTGATCCCGACACCCTCGCACTGCGCTCGCAAACGCCGGCTCAACTCCTCGACCTTCCCGACATCCGGAAAACTCACGCGAAACATGGCCTCGATCGACTCCGAGGTGTCGTCCAGTCTCTTCAAACTCGCCGTCGCCCCCACCTGCGCCAGTTCCGATAGAATCTGACTCGCACTCAGCTTCTGATCGGCGCGCGAATGCACGGTCAGGAAAAGATTGGGCTGCTCGCGCCGCGGCGTGACCAAAGCCCGCAGGAGAATCAAGACCACAATCACCGCAAACGCCAGAAGCGTCACGGTCATCTGGCCGGCGCCCAGCCCCAAGCCAATGCTGATCGCCAGAAACAGGTACGTCAGTTCCTCCGGCTCCTTGATCGCCGCCCGGAACCGCACGATCGATAACGCCCCCACCAGACCGAGCGAGAGCGCCAAGGACGATTTCACGATGCTGATGATCAGCGTCGTCGTCACCGTCAGCAAAAGGAAGTTGCGTGCAAACAAACGCCGATTCGACAGCGATTCGCCAAAGCGCCGATACACCAGTCCAAGCACATAGGCGAGCAGGGCCGCCACAACCAGACTCAGAGCGAAGTTGGGCAGTGCGCCAGCCGTCTGAGGTGTCCAAAACAAGTTCAGGGGGGAAGTCGAGGTTTGCATGAAAAAGAAACTTCGTTCGAGACGATCGCGGCTCGCTCTGATTGACAAATCCGATTTCGCTGACGGGGTGGTCCCCGATGTCCGGCAATAAACAGCGCCACATTCGCACCGCACCGCCAACATTGTCGAGCGCCAAGAACGCCCTCACCCCTCGGGGGGCACATCTCAGATTTTTCCGGGGCGATGCCTCTTGTGAGCGACCGGTCAGGT
>DAOOQY010000633.1:0-3519 GCA_035389025.1 Verrucomicrobiota bacterium | reverse complement strand
GGCGATCGACGTCATCTGGGTCGACGCACTGAACGCACGCCCCAGAGTGTGGCCGGCGGTCGCTGCCCTATTGGGAGAGAAGTTCCCACAGCTGCGCGAGCGGTATCAGCGGCTTTTGTTCGAGGCTGACGGCCGGGCATCCTATCTGGCCCAACTTCGAGAGCGCGTGATGGATGCTGCCCAGCGTTTCTCCCTGCAGGAACGAATCACGGTCTGCTTCTAGCTTGGAGTAGGCGTTGGACAGGAGGTCTTACCCCTGGACCGCGGTCGAAAACCGCCTCGACCCCGGTTCTCGCCGTTTCTCGCGGCGGTTCTCGAAGCCAATCGATAACGCAAAACGGCCCCCCGGTTTCCCGAGGGCCTGCGTGGCGGGTTCGCGTGGCCGCCTACTTCGCCGCCATGAGGTCCAAGGCGCGCCCGCTGCGGGAATCACCACGAAGACACGAAGAGCGGGAAGAACGAGAAGAGCCGCTACAGCACCATGCGCCGCAGGCCCTGCTTGAGGATTGGCACGTGGAAGTTGATGAGCAGGCCGACGTGTCGCCCACTCAGCCGCAGGTACGTTAGGAGTTGCGCTTCGTGGATAGGTTCCAACGCTTCCACAGCCTTTAACTCCACGATCAGGCTGTCCTCCACCAGCACATCGATACGGTAGCCGCAGTCCAAGTGCACGCCCTTGTACTCGACCGGCAGAGGGTATTGGGTCTTGTGCCGAAGGCCGGCCAACCCAAGCTCATGCGCCAGACACCGCTCATACGTGGACTCGAGTAAACCGGGTCCCAGCACGCGGTGCACCTCGATGGCGCACCCGATGGTCAACTCAGACAGCTTGTCGAACTTCATTGTCTCTCCTCCTTGAGTGGGAAAGGGAGCACAGCAGAAGGCCATGGGCAAGCAGATCCCCGACTATCCGTTCGGGCTTCGTGCCCTTCGAGCCTCCGTGGTGAGTGACCCGCCTACTTCGCCGCCATCAGGTCGAACGCCCGCCGGAAGAACCGCGCCCGGCCCGTGATGCGCCGCAGCCATGCGCCACCACACCGCAGGGAGAAATCTTGACCGACCGAGCGCCGCTGTGTCTGCTCTTCACAAGGGTGGCCGGCCGGTCATTTGCCAGGCCTTGATTGCCTCCACCGGATGAACCAGCATGATGATGTTCAGCGTCAGGTTGTCGTGAATCCATAGCGCACACCCGAGTTCCATCGCAGCCAACCCCGCTACGGTGATCCAAGGGCGGAACCGCAAGGCCAACAGGAACCCCAGTGACATCATGAACACGTCGCTGAGTGAATTCAGGACGCTATCCCCATCGTATCCGAGCGCAATGGTCACTTGGCGGTAGCGCTCGATGATCAGAGGGGAGTTCTCCAGAACCTCCCATCCCGCTTCCAGTAGGACTGCGAGCAGGAACCGTCGGCGAACCGGCAGCCGCCGAGCCACCAGCCACAACCCGCCGTAGAAGACCATGCCGTGAGCAACGTGGCTGAGGGAGTACGGATCGGCAAACCGTTGCGAGCACTCATTGCTCCAAATACCGCCCTCCCACCAGCCGAACTTCCCGTCCGGCCCCAACAGAGAGCGGCCCATTGCGCGTTCGACGCCGCCTGTCAGCAGGATCACGGCGATGAATGAGAAAACCACCCACTTCTGGCGATTCAACCCCGCCGCGAGCGCAGTCACCCACTCGCCGCAGAAGGTCCGGAATGACAGTGAAGACCCTGGTGAACTGGTCGGGGCAGGAGCCATGCGCGGAGCGTCGCAGAACGCCGATGCCGAGCAAGTACAATCAGTCGTCCACCGCCGAGCCCGCCCAGGGCGAAGCGTCCGAACGCCAGCGGCCCGATAGCGGCGATGTCTCATCGACGTGGATGTGTTCCTCGCACCACTGCCACGGCGGTCGGTGGTCAGCGGGTTTGCAGGCCGCACAGAAGCCTTCGACGAGCGGATGGCAAGAGGTTCGCACGTCGAAGGCGGAACGTTACGCTTCAAGGCGCGGGCCGTAGCCTGCCCCTGGCCGGGCGGTTTCGGCGCGTCTCGCACCGGTTCTCACCGTTTCTCGCGGCGGTTCTCGAACAGATTCGACCACAGAACGGCCGGCCTGTGCGCGAGGTCCAAGGTGGACGTGACCGAGCCGCCGGCCTGGTCTGCGTCCACGTCCCCGGCGTGCCCGCCGAGGTGCGCCTGAACTTTCCGCCTGGCCCGCATGTTTCACACAATCTTGACCACCGTGGAGCCGCAGACTCCGCAAGTGGGATGAATGCGGGCCAGATATGCAAAACCGCGCCTCACCAAAACGAGGGAACAGGGACACAACATCTCCGCGCCCCAAGCCGCTATTCTGGCCGACGAGATCCTCGTGCGGCCCTCTATGGGCGCGGTCTTGCCACAGCCCGGACACCAGACGCCGCGAAGCGTGGTGACATGTCCGGGCTTGGGCATCGCGCCAGAACTCGGCCAGGGCACGGGTCCGGGACTCTACAGGTCGGAGGTTCTCGTCCAGGGCAAGGTCGTGGCGGTGGACGAGGAGACATTCAGTTGCCTCACCTGACGACTCAGGAAAGCGGGGCGCGTGTTGTTCTCAGCCCACAGCCGGGGCCATCTGTTCCAGACGCGCCGCGATGCGGCTGAGAAGAACGCGGCGCTCTTTGAGCAACGCGCGAAACTCTGAGTGGTCAGTGTGGACAATTTCGATTTCGAGGGCGGCCAAGTACTTCTTCAATACCTGACTCAAAAGCTCTCGTTCAGTCGAGCTTAGTTCCAGATGTTCCATACAAGTTCTCTCCCACTGAATGGCTTGCCATCCCTGAGCGGGCTGTCGCCCACACTCCATAGCCTCGAGCGCACCGCGAGAGAGCCGGCTCCGTCAGGCACTGCACGCTTAAGGATTTCGTCACATATACTCTACTCGTCGCGCTCGATTATTCAACCCTGGGCTCGAAGGACATGCCCGGTCGGAATGCTGCCGCTTGGTAGCTATAGGTCAGACTTCAGCAACGGGGACTCAATCGAAGGCGAGGCCGCAGAATCCCTGTCGCGCCGCGGCCGAGCGCGTCTCGGATGTCGAAAGTCCCCTCCACCGCTTGCCCATGAACCTGGCGCCGGGGCCAAGTGCGCCGAGCGCGGAGGAGGCGGGCAGGCTAAGGTCGGCAGATGGAGCTGGTCATTGGCGTGGACCCGAGCTTAAATGGCGGAGGCACCCGTGACGTGGTTGCCGGTCTGAAGCGCCCGATCCAATAGGCAGTCACCAGATTCCGACGATTCAAGCCAACGGAGGAAGTTGATATGTTCAAGAAGGCCGTGTTTCCCGGGAAGTACATCCAAGGCGTCGGAGCCCTGGGCGAATTGCCCGGGCTCATCAGATTGCTGGGCAGACAGGGGCTGATCCTCGCCTCGCCCTCGGTGAAGAACCAGGTGCTGCCCGCCTGCGGCATCGATTGGCAGGCGCAGGCGATCTCGGTGGAGGAGTTCCGGGGCGAATGTTGCGAACCCGAACTGGCCCGGTTGGAGTCCATCCTCAAAGAG
>DAOOQY010000632.1:0-3528 GCA_035389025.1 Verrucomicrobiota bacterium | reverse complement strand
CTGCGGGATCATTTCAAAGTGGCTTCGCTGGACGGCTTCGGCCTGCGCGGACGCGCCGCGGCGATGGGTGCGGCCGGCGCGGCGCTGCATTATCTGAGCCAGCAGCTCCGTCGCGACGTGGCCCACCTGACGCGGTTGAGTTTCTACCAGACCCGCGACTACCTCGTGCTCGACACGGCGACGCTTCGGAACCTCGAAGTGCTCGAACCGCTGCATCGCGACGCCCCGCGCGACGCCTCGCTCTACGGCGCCCTCAACCGGACGGTGACTCCGATGGGGGCGCGCCGTCTGCGGGAATGGCTTTCGCAGCCGCTGGCAGCCGCGCGCCCGATCCGGCGGCGTCAGGAGGCGATTCGGGCGTGGGTGGATCACCCCGCGCAACTCGAGTCGTTTCGACGCGCGCTGGTCGAGGTTCGGGATCTCGAGCGGACGCTCAGCCGGTTGAGCGTGGGAACGGGCAACGCGCGCGATCTTGTGGCGCTGCGCCTTGGCCTCGAGCAGGTGCCGCGCGTGCGTGAGACCCTGATGACGGCACTCGAGGAGGCGCCGGCGTCGGCCCCCGCGTTCAAGGAACTGGCCGTGTCCGATTCCGCCCAGGCTGCCCCCGACGGTGAGGAAGGGCCGCGCCTCATCGAGTTGGCGGGTCAACTCTCGGACTGTCCGGAGGTTGTCGACCTCATCGGACGCGCGATTGTGGACGAAGCGCCGTTGGCGCTGAGGGAAGGGGGGCTGATTCGGGACGGCTTCGATGCGGCGCTCGATGAACTCCGCCGCGCCGCCCGTGAGGGCAAGGATTGGATCGCGCAGCTTCAGCAGAAGGAAATCGAGCGGACTGGCATCGGCTCGCTCAAGATCAGGTTCAACTCGGTGTTCGGCTATTACATCGAGGTCACGAAGGCCAACCTCGACAAGGTCCCCGGCGACTATCTCCGCAAGCAGACCGTCGCCAACGGCGAGCGGTTCATCACCCCGGACCTCAAAGAGATGGAAAGCAAGATTCTCGGCGCCGAGGAGCGGGGTGTGAAGCTCGAATACGAGCTCTTTCTCCGGGTGCGGGAACGGGTGCTGGGACGCGTCGCGGAGATTCAGCAGACCGCGACGGCGCTGGGCGAACTGGATGTGCTCGCCGGGCTGGCCGAGACCGCGCATCTGCACAATTACTGCTGTCCCGAAGTGGGCGAGGCGGGGCACTTGGTCATTCGCGACGGGCGGCACCCGGTGTTGGACCAGAGCCTGGCGGAAGAGCGGTTCGTGCCCAACGACACGGAATTGGGGGGCGAGACCCAGCAGATTGGTCTGATTACCGGTCCGAACATGGCTGGAAAGAGCACCTACATCCGGCAGGTGGCGTTGCTCACCCTGTTGGCGCATGCCGGCTCGTTCGTGCCCGCAGCCTCGGCGCGCATCGATCTGGTCGACCGCATCTTCACGCGCATTGGTGCGAGCGACGACCTGGCGCGGGGCCAATCGACGTTCATGGTCGAGATGAGCGAGACGGCGAACATCCTCAACAACGCCACGGCGCGCAGCCTGGTGATCCTGGATGAGATCGGGCGCGGGACGAGCACCTTCGATGGCCTGAGCCTGGCTTGGAGCATCGTCGAGTACCTGCATAACCAGGTCGGCGCCAAGACACTCTTCGCCACGCATTATCACGAACTGACCGAGCTTGCGCGCCGGCTCAAGCGGCTGCGGAACCACAACATCGCCGTGCGCGAATGGAACGATCAGGTCGTGTTCCTGCGCAAGATCGTGCCGGGGGGCACGGACAAGAGCTACGGCATCCAGGTGGCGCGTCTGGCGGGTGTGCCCAAGGACGTGCTGGATCGCGCCAAGGCCATTTTGAGGAATCTCGAGGAATCGGAATTGACGCCCGAGGGCAACGTGCGCCGGCCTGCGCGCCACCGGGCTGAGCGCGAGACGCTGCAGGCGCTCGAACCGCCGCCGCAGTTGGACCTTTTCGAAAGCGGGGCGTGATTCATCGGGAGCGTTGACATTCCGCTCTCGAATGCGCACGGGGACCGTGAACCTGCGTCGGAGGGACGAGCTCCGCGAGTCCCTGACTCGAGACAATGACCGTCATCAATCAGGGCCTCTCCCGCGCCTCGCTCAGTAGAATCCTTGACCCTTTTGACGCAGCACAGAAACATGACTTGTCTGCAACATGTTTCACCGGTCAAGAATTCCAGCGAAAAAAGGCGCTTGCATGTGTTGCGCGGGCCGTGCTCAGTATTTGTAAGAACCCATGAAAACGACTCAACTGACCACCACGGGCGGAAACCCGATCGCCGACAACCAGAACTCGATGACGGCCGGGGCGCGCGGGCCGTTGTTGATGCAGGACTATCAGCTCATCGAGAAGCTGGCCCACCAGAATCGCGAGCGCATTCCCGAGCGCACGGTTCATGCCAAAGGCTCGGCGGCGTATGGCGTGTTAACCGTTACGCAGGACATCACCCGTTACACCAAGGCGGGGCTCTTCGCCAAAATCGGACGGAAGACCGATTGCCTGCTGCGGTTTTCGACGGTGGCCGGCGAGCGCGGGGCGGCGGATGCCGAGCGCGATGTGCGCGGATTTGCCCTCAAGTTTTACACGGACGAAGGCAACTGGGACATGGTGGGCAACAACACGCCGGTCTTTTTCGTCCGCGACCCCTACAAGTTCCCGGATTTCATCCATACCCAGAAACGGCATCCGAAGAGCAACCTGCGCAGCAACACGGCGGCCTGGGATTTCTGGTCGCTGTCGCCGGAGTCGTTGCACCAGGTGACGATCCTGATGTCGGACCGCGGACTGCCCAAGACCCTGCGTCACATGAACGGCTACGGCAGCCACACCTACAGCTTCATCAACGCGAAAAACGAGCGGTACTGGGTCAAGTTCCATTTCAAGACCCTTCAGGGGATTCAATACCTGACGAACGCGGAGGCGGAGGCGATCGTCGCCAAGGACCGGGAGAGCCAGCAGCGCGACCTGTTCGGGGCGATCGAGCGGGGGGAATGTCCCAAGTGGCGCTTCTCTGTCCAGATCATGCCCGAACTCGAGGCGGAGACCTATCGCTGGCATCCGTTCGATGTCACCAAGGTGTGGCCGCACAAGGACTACCCGCTCATCGAAGTCGGCGTCCTCGAGTTGAACCGGAATCCGGAGAATTACTTTGCCGAGGTCGAGCAATCGGCGTTCAGCCCGTCCAATATCGTCCCCGGCATCGGCTTTTCGCCCGACAAGATGCTCCAGGCGCGAATCTTCTCGTACGCCGACGCCCATCGCTACCGCCTCGGGACCCATTACGAGATGCTGCCGGTCAACCGGCCCAAGTCGCCCGTGAACACGTACCACGCCGACGGGCCGATGCGTTACGATGTCCCGAAGAGCACCGATGCCTACTACGAGCCGAACAGCTTCGGCGGGCCGGTGCCCGACGCCCGCTTTGCCGAGCCGCCTCTGAAGGTCTCCGGCGACGCGGACCGCTACGATCACAACGACGGCAACGACAATTACACGCAGCCCGGCAACCTGTTCCGACT
>DAOOQY010000631.1:0-3539 GCA_035389025.1 Verrucomicrobiota bacterium | reverse complement strand
GTCCTCGAGCAGGGCCGTGGTGTAGTACAGAGGGAAGGGAGTGCGATGCACCTCAAACCGGTCGCCTCGCCACTCACAGAGTTCGTTGCTGAACGACATGCCTACCCACAGCCGTCCGCTCTGGCCCCTGTGAATCGGGGCAACGAGCGGGCCACAGCCGCCGTCCTGGCGGGTGTAGCGGACGAATTGACGCCGACCCGCATCCCAGCGATTGACGTCGCCGGTCCCCGAAAACCACAAAGTCCCGGCTGCATCCACAGCCGGGTAGCTGGCGTTGTCCAGCCCCGGCCCATCCTCCGTATCGTAGTTGATGAACAAGCCCTTGGCGCGGTCCAGACAGCTCAGGCCCCGTTCCCCGGCATCCGAGTCCATCGTCAGCCACAGATTCCCGCGCCCGTCCTCGACCAGGCCCCCGATATCATCGCTGGGCAGTCCATCTGCCTTCGTGAAGACCGTGAAACGCGCGCCGTCAAACTGGACCAGGCCTCCTCCCTCTGTGGCCAGCCACAACTCTCCCTGCCGGCCCTCGAGAATCCCCCGCACCGTGGCCACGGGCAATCCCTCGCCCACCCCGTAGGTCTGCCACGCCCCATGCCGAACCCCTCGCCCGACGGGAATCACCCGGCCCGGACCCGCGGCCACGACCCGCCCCGTCATCGGCGGCGCCGTCAATTCCACTGGAGCCCGCTCACCCGCGCGCACCTCGACGGCAACGGCAGCGTTCGTGTCCACGCCGCGCTGATCGGCCAGCACCTGGTACCTGCCGACGGGAAGTTCGACTGTGAAGCGCCCGCTCCGATCCGTCAGCGCGTGCACCACCGCCGTGGGCGCGGTCACTGATTGGATGCGCACCCGCTTCATGGTCCCGGGGGGCAAGTTGTCCTCGAGCTTCACTTGCCCCGCCAACCATCCCCGGACAACGTTCGAACGCACCAACCACACCTCCCCTCGGCTGTCCCGCGGGTTCATCGAATTCCCATTCACCCAGCCGAGCACGCCGGATTGCCAGGCGGTCGGCGTGCCAACCAGCCGATCCGCATCCACGACCCACGGACTGAACTCGACAACACGGTCCGGTTCCAGGCGCTGCTTTCCTTCTGCCATGCGCCCAACGTCAACCCGGAACTCGAACCACCGCCGGCTGCCCGCCTGCCGCGTCGCGGACCGGAAGTGCTTGGGGGCGGCATAGATCACATTCCCGCCCCCCCACGCCGTCAGGGTACTCTCCCCGGCCTTGCTGCAGAGGAAACCCAGCGGTGTGTGGTCGCCGGGACCGGCGGGGGAACGCAGGAAGACCACGGCAAGGTCCGCACTGTAGACCGGTTCCGCACTGTAGAGGCTGATCGGGTTCTCGGGTGGTTCCTCACGCTCGGCGTCCTGCACCTCGATGGCCGTGTACAGCAGGTTCGAGGACTGGCTGTAAGCGACGCGAAACGACGCCGAGCAATCCTCGTCGTCGGTCGGACGCGACCCAAACACGGGGACGGTCAGCGCGTGCCGCGGCAGGTGCGCAGGCCAGTCGGATAGATCGCCATCGATCTCGATACGCGTGCCGTCGATGGGGTACGCCAGCGCAACGCCATGATCGCCTGCCCAGGCATTCGACAACAGGTGCAGCAAGAGGCCGGCGAGAGCATAAGACCTGGGCCGTCGCGGCGCTCTGGGAAGCGCCGCTGGCCCTCTCCCCTTCATCGTGATGATCCTCCGGCCCATCCGGGATTCCTCGCATTGGTGACACCCTCATTCTACCCCAACCGCACGCCGGGGAAAGCCCCTTTCGCTCGCCGCTTTTCGATGAGAGTCCTCGGTGCATGCTCGTACCAAAACGGTGCTGAAGCACACGCACTCTACCCCAATGCGGAACTCCGCGTGCTCGGATGCGACCGTCGATTCAGTCGAGAATGAGTGGCGGTTCAAGGCCCACTCCTACTTCTTGGCTGCCCCAACGGTGGTCATAGTCCCTTCAATGACGTATCCGCCCGGGATGGGGACCACGGACGTGATGCTGCCGCCCGCTCCGAGGAAGCGCCCGGTGCCCTCCTCGGGCAGAAACCAAGCGTCGATGACCAACGAGTCCTCGGGTGTAGCCGGGAGGAATAGGTAGCCAACGATCACGAACTGATCGCCGTTGGCCACCGTTTCGAACTTGAGTATGGCGGCAAAAGGCCTCGGAATATCCTCGCCCACATAGAGAAACTCGTAGGCGGTGCTCACGCCCTCCCCCCCGACGTTGTTGATTGATGATTGACTCATCTCAACGGCCATGTCTTCGAGACGCCCCATCCTCATCCGCAGGTCCTCGAGGAAGGGATGTTGAATGGCACCCGGCTCATGAAGGCCCACGAATGTCTCCAGTCCGGTCTCCCGGAATGGCTTGGCGCTCCCCGCCTCCGACTGGAGGCAGAGTCCTGCGCAAACAAGCCCGAGCACAGCCATGGTGCAGGTATATGTGCTGATGTGTTTCATTGCTTTGGTGTTCTCCTGATACGCGTGCGCCGCCGCCTCTCGCCAGCGTTGGCGCGTGGCCGCGTGGCCCATTGTTGAGTTCTTCGATTGCCGTCCTTGCCTCCACGCGTCGGGGCCGGCACTGACGGCTTGATTGTCTGTGTGTCTCCCTCTCTTTGGAGCACGGCGGCTTATCGCCGCCTGGGAGCGTGCGCGGCCCCATCTCAGTACACCGTCACGCCGCTGCTCAGGAACTGGTCAATCCAGACCTCGTAGGTCCCGCCAGCCGACTTCGTGCCGTATAGACCGATCATCCCGTTCGGAATGCGCCCGTCCGTTGCGGTCAGCGGGGGCCGGATCGGTGTGCTCAGGTTGTCGCGGTCGAACAACTCGAGTGTTAGTTGGTCTCCGACGGTCAAGAACCGCAGGCGGTATTGCCTGTCCGGGTTCACGGCCGGAAACCGCTCTTCGCTCAGAACCTCACCTGCGGGCCCGGTGATCGCAAGGGCGGACTCGGCGGGGTTGTCGGCTCTCTTGAAGGTGAGAAGACCGGCGTAGCGGTCCTCCGGGAGACCCGAGGCATCGCTGTACCAGGTTTCATGCGCGGGGCGGGCGCGCAGGAGAATCCCGAAACTCGCCCCCTCCATCGCATCCCCCCAATCGAGGATGTCCACGGTGCCGACGCAGTCCGTAAACCAGAAACTATTGTCATAGCGGAGCATGAAGTCCTCGTTTCGAGTTTCCGTCCCGAAGATGCGGCCGCGACTTCCAGGATAGTCAGTGGACCAGAGTGGCCGCAGAGTGTTTTCCGGCACAACCGAGGTCGTTCCCCAGGGCAGTCTGTTTGGGCTCTCGAACGTGTCGACTGAGTAGTACCCATTCACCAACCGGAAATACCGAGCCGCGGGACCAACGATCACGGTGGCCGTGTACTCGCCCACTCCCAACACCGCCGCCTCAGGACACAATCGCCAGGGGCCTTGGACTGAATCGGATTCGAGTGCAACGTACCGTCCCGACCAAGCCAGCGTGGGCTGAGTCCCCTCCGGGGAGTATCCGCAGCAATGGCGGCGCCTGGTCGACGGAACAGACGA
>DAOOQY010000630.1:0-3544 GCA_035389025.1 Verrucomicrobiota bacterium | reverse complement strand
CCGCAGGAGTTCCGGACACCGGGCGAAGCTCGCCGCCTCCTGACCAGACAGAGCTGCCGCAACGGCGTCGCCCTTGGCCAGCAACCCGGCAATCCGTCGCGCCTCCCTCTGGGCCGCGTGATGATCGGCGAAGCTGCGCAGTCTGCGGCGTCCGCCGGTGTAATCGCAGACCTCGAAGGTCGGATACCGGTTGCCGTCCACCGTGCGGGCGCGGCGGTAGATCTTCACCGCGGCATTGCCGACGCGGACCGTCTCGATCCGGCGTTTGGGGCGGTTCACGCCGCAAGCTGTACTCAAAACGCAGCCATGAAGCAGTCGACTCACTGCATATCACCGAAAAGCCGATCCGTTTCGACTGGTTCGAGTTGTGCCGCACAGACAATCGTAGACCTTTGAGGACATCGGTCGAAACACCACGATCGCCAGTGTTGCCAAGGGTCCAGCGCAGGTTGACCCTCTTCATCCTCCTGTTCACTTCGAAACCACTTCGCCGCATCAAATGTAGGCAAATGTCGACAGACTGCCGTCGCGCCCGCCGGCGGTTCAGCGACGCCCGAGAAGGCTTGGAACGGCGGCGCGGCTTTGCAGCCTCTTCCGCCATGTCGGACCGCTCGGTGCCGCAGTGCCGGGTCCGCGCCGAAGGACCGAGGGGTAGCGAATCCAGGGATTTGAGAAGACCGCGGTTGACTCCGAGGCGTCAATTCAGTCATGAAATAGTCATGAAGCAACAGACCAATCGCCGCCGGTTCCTGGGCGCCCTGGTGGCCGTCGCGGGCGGAATCACGCTGCCTCCCATGATCGCCCGGGGCGCAACCCCGAGTGCGGCCCCGTCCGAGTTCCCCTCGACGGACAACTTCTGGTATCGCCTGCAGCCGCTGGGCCCCTACATTGACTCCCAACGCGGGAACCTGGCCTTCGCTTACGCCGACGGAATCCTGTTCCTGTCGACAGACAACGGCCGCACCTGGCCGCGCCGGCTGGCGTTTCCCGAGGCGCGGCACATCACGTTCAGTCACATCCTCAGGAACGGGAACATCATCTTCGCTACCGGCGCGAAGCTCTTCCTGAGCACCGACAACCTCAAGAGCTGCCGACCGATCACCGTCAAGGCTCAGGACGGCTCGGATTATCTTCCGCACACGCCGCGAAACCCGGAGAACGCCGGCTGGTATTTCCACACGCTTCCGGGCGAGGTCTCATGGGACGTGAACGGCCGGGAGATGATGGTGTGGGGGAATTATTGCAACGTTCTGGGAGGCGCCACGCCCGTCAACATCTACTATTCGACCGATAGCGGGCGCACCGTGAAGATCGCGTACGCCTTCGGCCAGAACCCGTTCTTTGGCGACGACGGATCGTCGGGCGGCGGCAAGGGCGGCAAACTGCTGGGCAACGCCGACAACCCGGTCCTCGCCCGCCATGTCCACACCGTCGCCTACAATCCCGTCGAAGATGCCTTCTACGCCTGCACGGGCGACATTGACCGCGGAGTCGGGTTGGAGTGCCATTGGCTGCGCGGCACGTACGACGCGAAGAAGGACCAGTGGCAGTGGAAGGTCCTCGTGTCGGCGGATTCGAACTCGCGCTACAAGTCGGGGGGCATCAGCTTCGTGGGCGGAAAATGCTACTGGATCAGCGATGCGAATGCGTCCAGGCCGTGGAACGAAGGCGACTACGACCGGGGCATCTTCTGTTGCGATCCCGCCGACATCGCGGACCCCAGGAAGCACACCTTGCTCTACAACCCGGGGGTCGAGTCCGGCAACATGATCATCCAGGACGGCTTCATCCTGGCGTCGCACTGCTGTCCGGCCTCGCCCCTGAACACGGGACTCATCGTCTCCCCGGACATGGGCAAGACCTGGGCGCAACACGACCTGACAGAACTCGGCAAGCGTTCGGCCACCCGCTTCCACGCCAAGAACGGCGAAGGCTGGTTTCGCGTGGACCTGAGATCGGGCTGGATCGACCGCGCCGAGGTGTTGTTCATCAAACCGAAATGACGGAAAGCCGATGAACCCGGAGACCGGTTCTCCTCTGTCCCGGCGGTCGGGGACGGAGGACCGACCGCCCGTTCATCGAGCGACGCCTTGGCCCATCGGCCCGATGTGGACGCGTCGCCGGTGGCAGTGACCGGCTTCTCCATGGGAGCCAGCACAGCAATGATGCGGAACACTCAAAACAAAGGGAGAGACGATTATGCGAGAACTCGATCCACAGGGCCGTGGCCAAACGCGGCGACAGTTTCTGGCCGAGTCCAGTTTGCTCGTGGGCGCCTCAATGGCGGGATCCCTCGACGTGAGCCGCAGCGCCTACGCGGCAGGGAGCGATGAGCTCAAGATCGGTTTGATCGGCTGCGGCGGACGCGGCTCGGGCTCGATCGCCAACGCGTTGACGGTCAATTCGGGGGCTCGCCTCCATGCCATGGCCGACGCCTTCGCCGATCGCCTGGAGAGCGCCCGCAGCCAACTCGAACAGAAGTTCAGGAGCCAGATGGATGTGGCTGGTCGGTGCTTTTCCGGATTGGACGCAGGCCAGAAGCTGATCGAGAGCGGGGTGCAGGTCGCGGTGTTGACTCAGCCGCCGCACTTCCGCCCCATGCACCTGGAAGCCTGCGTTGAGGCCGGGGTGCATGTCTTCGCCGAGAAACCAATGGCCGTCGATGCCCCCGGGGTGCGGCGCGTTCTGGTGGCGGGGGAGAAGGCGCGGGAGAAGAAGCTCAGTTTCGTGAGCGGATTTCAGACCCGCTACTCCCCGAGCGCTCGCGAGGAGGCGAAGCGGGTCCAGGATGGCCAGATTGGCGAGATCGTGGCGATCGAGGGCGTCTACAACACCGGCCCGTTGTGGCATCGGGGGCGGCAGCCGGAATGGACGGAGATGGAATTCCAGGTCCGCAACTGGTACTACTTCACCTGGCTCTCCGGCGATCACCTGGTCGAACAGCACGTGCATTACCTGGACTTCGTGGGCTGGTTGTTGCGCGAGCAACCGCCGCTGCACGCCTGGGGCTACGGGGGGCGCTCGCAACGCGTGGAGGCCAAGTTCGGTGACATCTTCGATCATCACTCGGTGGTCTATGAATACGCGAACGGCCCACGCGTGTACGCTTTAACGCGCCAGCAGTCGGGTTGCTTCAACGGCGTGTATGCGACTGTCTTCGGCACCAAGGGGCAGTTGCGGCGCGGTGGTGTCCAGAAGCAATCGGGCATCTACAGCAGCCAAGGCGAACTGAAGTGGCGGGCGTCGGTCGACCCGGAGATGCCCGAGGTGAATCGCTATCGGGAGATGTTCGCGGCGATGCAGGCCGGGGCGCTCGGCATCGCGGCGGACGCGTCGATCGGGCTGGTGATGCTCGCGGGTCAGAAGCTGGCGCGCCCCGAGGATGGGCTCCGGTGGGCGCGCTTCGCCGATCTCGCGCTGGCGGAGCTCGAGCCGCGGCCGGGGCTGCGCAGCGCGGCGAAGCTGGCCAACACGGCGCTGGTGCGCTCGCTCCAGGGCGCGTACGCGGAGGCGCGGGGGCTGCACGAGCAGGCGCTGGCGATCT
>DAOOQY010000629.1:0-3546 GCA_035389025.1 Verrucomicrobiota bacterium | reverse complement strand
CCGTCCGCAGCCACCCGCACGCTGAGGAAGTCATGGTATTGACGGCCGACGCGGCCACCGGGCGGCTGATCCGATACTCCCTCACGGGTTCAGGAGTACCGGCGGACGGAATCCGTTTGACGCTGGTGCTGCGGAGCGAGGAAGGCGCGCTGGCCCGCGTGGTTCGCGAAGTGGCGACCGGCAGCGCCAATTACGCGAACGTGTTCGATCCCCAGCATCCGTGGAGCAGTTCCCTCGGGTCGCTCGGGCGCACATTCCAGGGTTTGTGGCAAAAGGAACATGCCGAACTCATCGAGAAGCTCGGCCGGAAAATCCCGGGCGGTCTGACTCCGGAGGAATTGCTGGCTGCGGTAGCCGCCCTCGAGGAGTTGCCGTGGCGGGAGTTGCTCGAGCCGTTCGATCGCCTGACGAACACCGCTCCCGAGCCCGACGAGGCCGAGCCCTTTCCGTTCGTGCTCGAGTCGCCTCTGACTGAAGCGACGGCGGGCAGCGACTGGGTCAAGCTGTTTGGCGGGCTGCTCTTGCGCGCTAACGATACGTATTGGCCGCGCGGCTCCTGGCCCTGGGCCGTGCTCCAGGACGCCACCTTCCTGGCTGCCGGAAGAATCGACTGTGTGACCAACGACCTCACGAACCTCTCTCAGAGCAGCGAGATTGGCCCGTTGGGTTGTCTCGCCGCCGCGGCGACATTCGGCCGATTCGATCCGCATCTCGCTGTGCCCTTTGCCAGGCACGGTGCCGCCCAGAGCACGACCGCAGCCCTCCAGGCGGACCTGGAATTGCTCGTGCGCGGAGAGACAGCGGGGCAGCAATTCCTGCGGACTACCCTTCAGCGCGTGCCCGCCGTGGAGAATCAGCACCTGCGGCCCCTTCTGAAGCTCCTGGGCACGGAGAATCTGCCTCTCATCCAGGCGGGTGTCTCGGCCTTGAGCGCGAATCCCGACCAGCCGCCCGCCGAAACGCTGCGCCCCGTGATCGAACGCCATTGGGAATCGGACCTGCGCCCGCGGCTGCTGACGGCTTTTGCAGAGCGGTGCCTCGCTGCCTCGCCCGAAAAGGCGGCGGCCCGCGCCTCCTCACTCATGACTGAGACGGTCGGATGGCTGCAGGAAGCCGCCGCACAGCATTACCCCCCGGCGCAGATGCTGCTGAGCCAGTTCTACCTGAACGGGATCGGCGTAAGGGAGGACTATGCCGCGGCCGCGGCGCTGCTGCGCCAAGCCGCAGAGCGGAATCACCCGCATGCGGGCTGCACCCTCGCCCGGCTCTATCGTGACGGACGAGGTGTGCCGCGGAACCTCCCCGAAGCCGTTCGCTGGTTCCGAAAGGAAGCGGAGGCCGGCTGCGACCATGCCATGTTCGATTTGGCGGAGGTTCTCCTGGCCTCGGCAGGCGGCTCGACTGAAGAGACCGACGAGGCCATGCGCTGGCTGCGTGAAGCCGCCAGCCACGGCTTCGCGCAGGCGCAATCGAGGCTGGGCAGCCTGCTCAGCGACGGCATCAGCATCAAGCCTGACTACCCGGAAGCCTGGATTTGGTATACACTCGCAGCCGCGCAGGGCGACCGGATTGCCAGCATGGACGCACGACGCATCGAGCGAAAGCTGACCGCCGATCAACTCGTGAGCGCCCGGCTGCGCGTCGACCAGTTCGGCAAACCCTCGAAACCATGAATCGTCTGGCCATTCTGTGCGCAGGCGCCCATCATCGCGGGAGACAGCCAGCGAGCCAATTCCCCTCCAGCAAAACCGGAATTAATTCTTGCACAGACCCTAAGTGAACACGCCGCCATGAACATCACCCCCTCCGACGCTCCCAGTTCTTCGACTCAGCGCCAGACGCCCTTCCCCGGCGCGCGCCCGGCGCTCGTCTTCCTGCTCCTGGTCAACCTTTTCAACTACGTCGATCGCTACGTGTTGGCGGCCGTCGTCGGACCGATCAAGAGGACCTTCTTCGGAGAAGGCGGTTTTGCGGGGCGCGAGGACGCGCTGAGTCTGGCGCTCAATTGGTTCCAGCAACACGTCGGTTTCAAACCCGACGACGCCTGCCTCGGTCTTTTGGCCACGGCGTTCATGGCGATGTACATGATCGCGTCGCCCATCTTCGCCCGGCTGGCGGAGCGCTACTCGCGCTGGGTCCTGGTGGGCATCGGCGTGGTGATGTGGAGTCTGGCCAGCGGCGCGTCCGGGCTGGCGGCGACCTTCCTGGCGCTGCTCGTGACTCGCTGTTTGGTCGGCATTGGCGAGGCGGCCTACGGACCGGTCGCCCCGACCGTCCTCTCGGACTACTACCCCGTGAAACAGCGGGGCCGTGTGCTGGCGATCTTCTACCTGGCGTTGCCGGTGGGGACGGCGCTCGGCTTTATGCTCGGCGAGATGGTGGCGAAGTCCGGCATCGGCGCGTGGGGTTCCACAACGCTGGGAGCGAGGCCCGAGAGCTGGCGTTGGGCCTTTTACCTCGTCGTGATCCCCGGCCTCGCGTTGGGGGTCCGGAGTTTCTTCCTGAGCGAACCGCCCCGTGGCCAAGCCGACCTGAGCGCCGCTGTCGCGGCCAAGAAGACGGAGTGGCGCGACTACTTGATCCTGCTCCGTACGCCGTCTTACGTGTTGTGCACGGTGGGCATGGCGGCGATGACCTTCGCGATGGGCGGCATCGGCTTCTGGATGCCCTATTACCTCGAAGGCTTGCCAGGTAAGCCGGCCAATCCGATCACCATCTTCGGCGCGATCCTGGTCCTGGCGGGTCTGTCCGGCACGCTGCTGGGCGGCTGGCTCGGCGACAAACTGCGGGCCCGCTTCGGCGGCGCCTATTTCCTGGTCTCCGCCCTGGCGATGTTGAGCGGCTTTCCGGTTTTCCTCGCCGTGCTGCGCGCGCCATTCCCGTGGATTTGGGTGTTGATCTTCCTGACCTTGTTCTGTCTGTTCTTCAACACTGGCCCGACGAACACCATCCTGGCCAACGTCACGCATCCGTCCATGCGCGCAGCGGGTTTCGCCTTGAACATCTTCATCATCCACGCGTTCGGGGACGCGGTCTCGCCCACGATCATCGGCCTGCTCAACGGCTATTTCGGCGGCCGCCCAGAAGACATGAACAAATCGTTTCTCGTGGTTGGCCTGACGTTCCTGTTCGCTGGGGGTCTCTGGCTGACGGGAATGAAGTTCCTGAAACGCGACACGGAACTGGCTCCGACGCGCCTGGGCGTCGCAGCCCCATAGTCTCCCGGTTCAGGCAGTGGATGTCGCCCTATGCACAACATCATCATCACCAAGCCCTACCGGTTCGTGCCACCCGTCCGTTCGCCATTCTGGCCTCACCTGCTCTGGCCGGTGCTCCCGCCCTACCTGCGTCGCAGCCATGGGGTCGAGTCGTTCGAGATTCTCGGGGCCGATCGGCTCAAGGCTTCCCTGGAGGCCCGGCATGGCATCGTGCTGACACCCAACCACTGCCGCCCATGCGACCCGTTCATCATCGGGCTCCTGTCGAGGCAACTCGCGCAACCTGTCTATCTGATGGCCAGTTGGCATCTCTTTCACCAAGGGCGCT
>DAOOQY010000628.1:0-3549 GCA_035389025.1 Verrucomicrobiota bacterium | reverse complement strand
ATTGTCGCGATCCTCGCCGGCCTGTTGCTGCCCGCTTTGGCTCAATCCAAACAGCGCGCCAGACTCGCCGCCTGCACCTCGAACCTGCGGCAACTCGGCCTCGCCATCACCATGTACGCGGACGATGCCGGCCAGAATTTCCCGGAAGCCGACTTCAGCGATAATGCTCTCGGCCTGCCCCCCGCCACCCACTCGAACTGCCTCCAAACAGTCTTGTCGCCATTCGCACCGGCCATCGGCGCCTTCCTCTGCCCCACAATGCGCTCCCAGCCCAATCGCTCCGCCGATTACCCAACTGACTACAATTACCTCTGCGTCCACGGCTGGAGCCTCGTCCCCTTCTTCACCGGCTTCGACAACGATCTCTCGGGCGTCTGCGGCCACCCCGTCAGTTCAATCCGCCGCTCCTCGGAAAAACCGATGATCGTCTGCGACGGCCTCGGCGAACATGTCGGCGTCCCGGGCGACCGGGTGTTCAACGGCAGCGGCGGCGGCGCGCGCGGAGCCCAGAACACGCTCTGCGTCGACGGTCACGTCGCGCTGCGCCGCGGAACATTCGAGGAGTTCCTCGCGGCGTACCAGATGCCCAACCAGTAGCCTCCGACACGGTGTGCCGGACCGGGCTGGTGCATCTTCAGCCACTGGGTGAAGTGGGATGGCTTCCGACTGGTGAAACAGGACAACCTCGTGTACTGTGTCCTCCGTGAATCCATTGCTGCCCTTGGGACGCCGCCTGGCCGGGCCGATGCTCTTCCTGCTGACGCTCGCAGGCGCCGTGGCCGCCGCCGAGTTCTGGATGCGACGCCAGTTGCCCCGTCGCCCCCCTGCCAGCGAAAAAGCCCGCCAGGGCCAGACTGTCAACAAACGCACAACCCTATCGAGAACCGTTCAATCCGCAACCCGAAAGCGGTCGTCTCGCACCGTCCGACGCTCGCGCGAGACTGGCGAACAGACGCGTTCCGGTGGCGCCCCGGTGTCCCGCCGCCGCACCAAGAGGGCGGCGAGCCGCGGAGGTCCCAAAAAGCCCAGTGCGATAAGCGCCTCATGAATTCGGGGCCGATCATGAATAGCGGGTGATCGGTCGAACGGCGCTGGCGCGAATTCTGCTCCTCGAGTGGCAGAATCATCTTCCCGACCATGAAAGCCAGGATTGTCATGTCTTCGCTGGTGTTCATCGCGATCGGAGAGATCGCTGCCGACCTGCCGTTTGTTCAGAGCGAAATCGTCTTCGACGGACTCGACCGAATCCAGGTCAGTTGGGCAGCCGAACCGGGCGAGGTGTACTTCCTGCAATCGACGCCCAGCCTGACCGAGCCGTGGCAGGACGTGCAGACCGATCCGCCAATCCTCACGGCCACGACCAACCTTCTTGCCTATGAGTTGATGGTGACCAATCAGACTCAGTTCCTGCGGGTCGGCTGGCGCGACACCCACGGGCCGCGCCTGATCCCCATCTACCCCCGCTTGGGAGGAATCGCCGTGCCCCGGGATTCGGCGATCGAAACCCGCCTATGCGATCCAAGCGGAGTGGACAGCAGCTCGATCCAGTTCAGTCTCGCCGATCAGGCGCCAATCGGTCTCGACGACTCCCGACTGACTTATACGAACGAGGTATTGAGCTACCGTCCGCCCGCCGGGGAAACACTCGGCGATTATGGCCGGGAACTCAGCGCCACAGTGGTGGTCTCCGACCAGGCAGGCAATCGCTCGACCAACCTCTGGCCGTTCCGACTCGAACTGCAAACGATCCTCAGCACGAACATCCTGGTGGTCGGCGGCCCGGGCATCCGAGGACCCGGTCCAGCCAATCCCGGTGGACTGACGCTTGTATCGCGCAACGGACTCGTGTTGGTGTACCGGTATGAGGGGGCGAGTTCGGGCCTGCGCCAAGGCATGCATTTGGTTGATTCGACACCCGGGCAGGAGTACGCCCTCACGGTGACGCTCTTCAGTGAGGAACCCCTGACCCGGACCGTGTCGGTATGGACACAACGGGCGGCGCTCGCCGACCTGATCGAAGAGGGAAGCATCTCGACCCGCTCGGCCATTCTTAATCGGCCGGAGAGCGTGCAGCCTCACATCGGGTGGAAAACGGGGATGGACCTGCACTTCGAGCACACGATCCCCTTGGCAACGACGCTCTGTGAATCGAGCGAAGGTGAGAATTCCATGCGAGCGGAGTTGACGGACGTCAGCGAGTTGCGACTGCATGCCGAGGCCGGCTTTGCCGCCAACTTCCGCAACTTCAGGCTCACGGAATTCGAGGTCTACGCCGGAGGGAGCGCGACGCTGAACCTCGAACTGCATGCCGAGGGCAACTGCGAGAAAGAGTGCGAAGGGCATGTGGACTCCATCGCGCCGATCTACGAACACTATGTGATTCCCGTGGCGGGCATCCCGATCGAGGTGACGACGCAGTTCGAGGTCGAGCTGCCCTACGCGCTGGACTTTCAGGCCCAAGGCCATTTCCGCACCGGAATCCAGACCACGCAAGTGGTCGACATGGGCCGCAAATGGGACGGCGCGTGGCACGATACGACTCGATACCCGCCGCTCGACTTCGACTGGTCACCTGTCGATTGGCAGGTGTCGGGAACAATCGCCGCCCGCGTTGACGTCAAGCCGAAGATGACCGTCCTGGTCTATGGCCTGATGGGGCCCTATGCGGGTCTGAACCTGTATGCCGAATGCGAAGGCTGGGCAGAGGGCAATCCCGCGCAGTTCTTGTGGGGATTGTATGGCGGGCTGGATGCGCACCTGGGATGCGGCCTCACGGTGTTCGACCGTTTGTTTCCGAACCTCTCGTTCGAGCAGACTTATGAAATCCTGCCGCAAACTCGGATCGCCAGTGGCGGGAATGTCGCCAGACCGCCCCGCATCGTGATGAACCCGCACGACCGCACGGTGACCGTCGGGGAGCCAGCGGGCTTCGCGGTGTTCACGGCGGACGGAACACCGCCAGTCTGGTTTCAATGGCAGTGGAACGGCGTCGACCTCGTCGATGACGGACGAATCAGTGGGGCGCAGAGTTCCGTGCTGCGGATCGCCAACGCCCGATTGAGCGATGCCGGGGAGTACCGGGTCATGGTGGGCAACGCCGCGGGCCGTGTCACCAGCACCCAGGCTCCGCTGACTGTGACCGGCGGGCCTGAGCCGCCGGAAGGAATGGTCTTGATTCCAGCGAAAACGTTCCAGATGGGGGACAGCTTCGGAGAAGCGGACAGCGATGAGCGTCCGGTGCACAGCGTCACTGTCAGCGCTTTCTTCATGGACCAGCATGAGGTATCGAAGGGCCTTTGGGACCAGGTGTACGCATGGGCGATCGCCAACGGGTACGAGTTTGACAACCCAGGCAGTTGGTTGGGTGGCACAGACATCAGCAAAGACGCCACCCATCCCGTTTTCCTTGTCAACTGGTTCGACGCGGTGAAGTGGTGCAATGCGCGGAGCGAGAGGGAAGGCCGGGCGCCGGCATATTACATCGACACAGCCAAGACGACGGTCTACCGCACCGGGGTGGTGCGTGTTGAGAACGACTGGGTGGAGTGG
>DAOOQY010000627.1:0-3554 GCA_035389025.1 Verrucomicrobiota bacterium | reverse complement strand
CGCAACAGGGCCTGGGCGCAGACTTTCAGCGAGGCGCTGGCGCCGCTTGCGGCGGCCGCTCAACTCGCCCCGAAGTGGGAGATCGCATGGACCGACCACGCGCAGAATCCGGTGGATTTGAAGAGTCCCGGCTCACGGGCCTACATGCCTTGCGTGCTCTGGAATGCGTCGTGGCCCGCGGAGTCGCGGTTTCGGGCCTGGTACGACTCCGAGAGCATCAACGGCCTGGCATTGTCCGCGAGTGCCGATGGCGTCGAGTGGAGTGCAGGGCGGACGCTCACGGGCTTGAACCTCGAGGGGTCAGCGCCCCAAGGGCGGCCGGTCGTGCTCTACAATTCGGACTGGGCCAAGCCGTATCGGCTTTATTACTACGGCAATCCATACGGGACTTGGCAGGTCCGCGTGGCGGAGAGCGCGGATGGCGTTGCGTTTGAGAACGACCAGGTGGCCCTCGAGGGGGGGCGGCTGGGAACCTACCCGGACGGCCACGCGGTTGTTCACATTCCCGGGCGAACGCTCTATCCGGAGGATCCGTCGTGGGAGGAGCCGTTCCTGATGTATTTCATGGCGAGCGGCGGGATCGCCTACGCGACCTCCGCGGACGGGTACAGTTTCTACGAGGCGCAGGATGACTTCTCGACGCCGGATGTGGACGAGGGACTCATTCAAATCCAGGGCCTCGATGAAGGGGCGACCTTCATCGCGCAACCCACCCAGGTTCTGCGGATCGCCCAAAACGATTTTCGCATGTTCACGTTCCAGGCGAACACCGCCAACGAATACCTGGTGTCCGCCAACGGCCTGACCTGGGAGCTGGCGGAAAGCCCGATGTCGGTTGTGGGCGGACTGGGCGAGGCGGGGGCGTGGAATGATCAGCGCAACTATTATGCGAGCGCCGCTTACCTGGGAGAGGGCCGCTTCTACCTGATGCGCGGCGGACGGGACAACGCGACAGGGCTTTACCGCACGGGCGTGGCGTTCGGGCGGAGCGCCTTCTACGAGGCCAACGACCTCGGCAGGTGGGCTTTTCATTCGCCGTTCGACGATTACCAGGCAGAGGGCTGGACGACCTACACCACCACCGGCAACGAGCCGGACGGGAACCTGACCATGATCGTGCAGAACACGGAGGGGACCGTGTCCGTGCGCGACCGGAAGGAGAGTGGCAACTTTTATCTGGTGCACGACGCAGCATTCGTGGTGCCGTTCACGTTCGAGTTCCGGGGCCGTCTTGATGACGCGGCCGGCAGCGGGGCGGATGCGGAGTACCCGAAGTACATGGTGGGCGCGTTCCAGACCGACGAACTGCAGCCTGGAGGCGAGAGCTGGCAACCCGCCTTCGCAGCCACACGCTTCGGCGGTTGGGCACTGGCAACCGATCCGACGGCGGAAGCGGACAATCTTAGCTTCCAGACCTACACGGTGGTGTGCCGTTTCGACGAAGCCGCTCGGACGCAGTTGGCCATCGACGCTGGAAACAGCTCAGCCAACGTGGCGCTTTGCGTCTTCGACGTGTATCTCAACCGCGATTTCAGCGCGCCGAAGGTGACCTTCCACAACACGGGTTTCATGGGCTGGACGGATGCGGTGGATGCGGATGGCCGGGTGGACATCGGGTTCCCGGGGCCGAGCGGGGGGCAGGTCACCCTGGACTGGATTCGCTGGGGCAACGGGGTGATTCTCGATCCGAATGACCCCGAGGCCGCGGTTCCGCCCGCGTTGAGCGTGTCGCGAGGGCCACAGGGCATCACGCTGAGCTGGGCGCCCTCAGGGGGGCGCCTGGAAGCCGCCGATCGCCTGGGCGGCTCGTGGACCGACTTGGGAACCGCCAACCCTGTGACGCTGGAATCGGCGGGAGCGGCTCGGTTCTTCCGGGTCGTTCGCTGACGTCCCGGACCATCTGTGCGGGTTGGGCAACCACTGGGTGGACGCCGAGCCGGCTGAACAAACCACCGGCTCGAGCCGTCGGTATATCGCGTCCTTATGCCCAACAACCGATGTTCGTTTTGGCGTCGAGCCGTCGGGCTTGCGACCGTCTCGACTCTTGCCCTCTGCGCCGTCCAGGCCGCATCGCCTCCCTCAACCCCCAACATTGTCATCATCTTCTGCGACGACATGGGGTACGGCGACGTGGGGGTCTTCGGCGCCCGGGGTTATGCCACGCCGCACATTGACCGTCTGGCATCCGAGGGCATTCGATTCACGCGCTTTTATGTCGCGCAGGCGGTCTGCTCCGCTTCGAGGGCGGGCTTGTTGACCGGGTGCTATCCGAATCGGATCGGCATTGCCGGCGCGCTCGGGCCCGGTTCCCCGATCGGCATTCACCCGCAAGAGGTGACGCTGGGCGAACTGGTCAGGCCGCGCGGGTACGCGACCGCCATCTTCGGCAAGTGGCACCTGGGTGATCACCGCCAGTTCCTCCCGATCCACCACGGCTTCGATGAGTACATGGGCCTGCCGTATTCGAACGACATGTGGCCCAACCACCCGGAGGCCAAGCCCGGCACCTATCCGCCGCTGCCGCTGATCGAGGGCGATCAGGTCAAGGAGATCATGCCCGACCAGACGCAGCTCACCACGCGGTACACGGAACGCGCCGTGAGGTTCATCGAACGGAGCAAGGACCGCCCCTTCCTGCTCTACCTGGCGCACAGCATGCCGCATGTCCCGTTGTTCGTCAGCGAGAAGCGCGAAGGCAAGACCACCGCGGGCCTCTACGGCGACGTGATCGCCGAGATCGACTGGTCTGTGGGGCGGATTCTCGGCGCTTTGAAACGCCACGGGCTGGACCAGCGCACGCTGGTCATCTTCACGTCCGACAACGGGCCCTGGCTCTCGTACGGCAACCACGCCGGACGCGCCGGGCCGTTGCGCGAAGGCAAGGGGACCTGCTGGGAAGGCGGAGTCCGCGTGCCCTTCATCGCCCGCTGGCCGGGTCACATCCCGGCGGGCGCGCTCTGCGGCGAACCGGCCATGACGATCGATCTTTTCCCCACGATTGCCCGGTTGACCGGCGCCGATTTGCCCGCGCACCGGATTGACGGCCTGAACATCTGGCCGCTGTTGTCCGGCCAACCCAACGCACAGAGCCCGCACGAGGCCTTCTTCTTCTACTTCGCGGGCGGCCAGCTCCAAGCGGTCTCGAGCGGCCCCTGGAAACTGCTCTTGCCGCACACGTATCGCACCCTCGACGGACAGCCGCCCGGACGCGACGGCCAGCCCGCAAAATACGTGCAGCGCAAGGTCGAGCGCCCCGAACTCTACGACCTCGACACGGACATCGGCGAGACGCGCGACGTCGCTTCGGAACATCCGGAGGTGGTCCGGCGCCTCGAAGCGCTGGCTGAAGTGGCGCGCGCAGATTTGGGCGACGCGCTCGTCCAACGCGTCGGAACCGGCGTGCGCGAACCCGGGCGCAGAGGCCCGGCATCAGGACGGTGACCCGGTCTGCGGCGCGTCCGTCGCGGCAGGCAGGCCCCCCCACGCGGCCCAGTGTGCCCTGTTCGCGCACACGAAGGCGTTGGAGTGGGGACGTCCTCGTCCCCGGCGATGAG
>DAOOQY010000626.1:0-3555 GCA_035389025.1 Verrucomicrobiota bacterium | reverse complement strand
CGCGCCTTCCGCCCGCCCCGCCTTGCCGAGCGGCACGACGATCAACATCGCCAAGCTGCAGTCGATGTCGATGGGCGAACTGACGCACATGGCCAAGGAATGGGGGATCGAGAACTTCGGCACGATGAAGAAGCACGAAGTCATCTTCGAGATTCTCAAAAAGAACGCCGAACGCAATGGCGTCCTGTTTGCCGAAGGCGTCCTCGAGATCTTGAGCGAGGGTTTCGGATTCCTCCGCTCCCAGTCGTTCAACTACCTGCCCTGCCCGGAAGACGTCTACGTCTCCCCGTCCCAAATCCGCCGCTTCGATCTCCAGACCGGCGATGTCGTGGCCGGCCAGATTCGACCGCCCAAGGAGAAGGAGAAGTTCTTCGCGCTCCTCAAGGTCGAGGCCGTGGCTCACGAGGACCCCGACAGCGCGAAGGAGAAGACCCACTTCGACAACCTGACCCCGCTCTTCCCGAACAAGCGGGTCATTCTCGAGACGAGCGCGGATGAGCTTTCGACGCGCGTCGTCGACCTGGTCTGTCCGATTGGCAAGGGCACCCGGGGCCTGATCGTGGCGCCGCCGCGCACGGGCAAGACCGTTTTGATGCAGAAGCTGGCCAACGCCATCCTCAAGAACAACCCCGAGATTTATCTCATCATCCTGTTGATCGACGAGCGGCCCGAGGAG
Organism: Verrucomicrobiota bacterium; assembly: GCA_035389025.1. GTDB lineage: Bacteria > Verrucomicrobiota > Verrucomicrobiia > Limisphaerales > J093 > MWFF01. Next base: position 2,879 of record DAOOQY010000626.1, on the reverse strand, counting down.
GTCACCGACATGGAGCGGACCTGCAAAGGCGCCGAGGTGATCAGTTCGACATTCGATGAGCCGCCCGAGCGCCATGTGCAGGTGGCCGAGATGGTGATCGAGAAGGCCCGCCGCATGATCGAACATAAGAAGGATGTCGTCATCCTGCTCGATTCGATCACCCGCCTGGCCCGCGCCTACAACACCGTCCAACCCCACTCGGGCAAGATTCTCTCCGGAGGCGTCGACGCCAACGCCCTCCACAAACCCAAACGGTTCTTCGGCGCCGCACGCAACATCGAGGAAGGCGGATCCCTCACCATCATGGCCACCGCCCTGGTCGACACCGGCTCGCGCATGGACGAGGTCATCTTCGAGGAGTTCAAGGGCACCGGCAATATGGAGGTCCATCTCGACCGGGCTCTCGTCGACCGCCGCATCTTCCCGTCGATCAACATCGAGCGGTCGGGCACCCGCAAAGAGGAGTTGCTCTATCACCCCGATGAACTCTCGCGTATTGTCCTTCTCCGCCGCGCCTTGACCGGCGTTCCGCCCGTCGAGGCGATGGAACTGCTCCTTGGCAAGCTCAAGAAGACCCAGAGCAACATCATGTTCCTCCTCTCGATGGCGAACGTGAGTTGACCCCGCTTCCCGAGGATGGTCTTCCGTGCCCCCCTCTCCATGAACCTCGTAGCCGCGGACGTTAGTCCGCGCCATCTCGCTCCGCCCCGGACCGTGATCAGCGCCGACTCACGTCGGCGGCTGCAAGTCGGTTCATTATCACCGTGCGCATTCAACCGTGGATTGTCATGACTCTCATGAACTCCAGACACTCAGGATGCGGTCTTCCGCCCACGCGATGGGGCGCCGCGTGCGCGGCCTTGTCCCTCACAGCGCTTCTTCTCGGCGCCGGTTCGATATGCGGCGTCGCGGACCCGGCCGCCCCGGCCGGCAGACTCGAGAGCCGCGCGCTCGAATTTCGGCTGGCGCCTTCCGGCGCCTACGAGGTCCTCGATCGTCGCGGTCAGGTCACCTGGCGGTCGAATCCGGTCCACAACCGGTTTGGAACCGTGACATGCACGGCCAACGGCCAGCGGCAGACGCTCGATCTCACGCAGCCGGAGGTCGTTCGATCCGGATCGACCCTGCGGGCCGTGTTTCGCCCCGTGCCGGATCAGGCCGAGGCGACACTGACGGTTTCCGTCTCCCTGGTGGATGGCGGATCGGCGCTCGATTTCAGTTACTCGGCCGACCCGCGGCTTGGCGTCGAGAGCGTGCGGTTGCTCGATGACGCGCTCGGGGTGAGCGCGCACGAGGGCGGTCACCTGCTCGTTCCGGTGCGCGAGGGTCTTCTGATTCCATCTGATACGGGACTGGCGTTCACGCAGACCTTTGACACGTACGCGTATGAGGGGTGCCATCTGACGATGCTGGGTATCGGGAAGCGCGGGGCGATGGTTCTGGTGGATTGGGAGGACCCGTACGTGGCGGCCGAGGTGAAGAGCGTGCTGCCGAGCGAGAACCCCGCCCTGAACACCCAGACGCTCTTCCCCTCCCTTGTCCTGCGGCAGACCGCCCAATCGTTCCGCGTCCGGTTTCTTGGCGCGGCCGATCATGTGGCGCTGGCCAGGGCCTATCAACAGGTCGCGCGGGAGCGCGGCTGGGTCGTTCCCTGGGCGGAGAAGCTCAAGCGGCATCCGGAACGCGCGCGGCTCTTTGGCGCCATCAACTTCAAGTTGTGGAGCGCGTTGGACCGGCAGATGGACGAAGGCAGCACGCGGGAGGAGCGCTCGCATGTGAACTGGACCTTTGCCGAGGCGGGCGCGGTGGCCGCCCATCTCAAGCACGATCTCGAACTGGATCATGTGCTTTTCCTCATGGGCGGCTGGATTCATCGTGGCTATGACAACCAGCATCCGGACATTCTGCCCGCCGCGCCGGAATGCGGCGGGAATGACGGGCTGTCTGAATGCGCCCGGCGTGTTCGTGAGCTTGGCTACCTGTTCGGCCTGCACGACAACTACCAGGACATGTACCGCGATGCGCCTTCGTGGAACGAGGACTATCTGATGCGAAGCGCCGACGGGACAATCGTCCGGGGCGGGCACTGGGCGGGCGGACGCGCTTACCTGACCTGCTCGCAGAAGGCGATCGAGTTGGCCCGGCGGGATCAGAATCTGCCCGCGGTCAAGCGCCTGACCGGCGCCGACGTCTACTTCATCGACACCACCTATGCGGCCGGTCTGTTCGAGTGCCACGACCCGAGGCATCCGTTGAAGCGCGGGGACGATCTTCGTTGGAAACAGGAGATCTCCGACTACGCGCGCGGCCTCTTCGGCATTTTCGGCAGCGAATGCGGGCGCGAGTGGGCTCTGCCGCACAGCGATTTTTTCGAAGGCCTGACCGGTGTCAGCGGCGGGTATTATCACAACGCCGATCTCCTCAAGAAGACCGGCGGACGCGTCGTTCCGCTGTTCGAGCTTGTCTACCGCGACGGGATCGCCCTGTACGGCAAGTACGGCTACGACATCGGGCGCGCCGGGGAGTATGTGCTCCATCACGTCGCGATCGGGCGCCCGCTCAATCACCACAACGTGCCTCCGCGCCTCTACTGGCAGAATTGGACCCCACCCTCCAACGAACTGGCTGTCGAGCCGTGCCGCCCTGAACTCGAAGAACTCGACGAGATCGAGCCGCGCGCGGTGCGTCTCAGCTACCAATGGATTGTGCGCGAGACGCCCAAGCGCGATTGGCGGGTCTTCGTCCACTTCACCGATTCCGACGGCAAGCAGTACCAGGAAAACGATCATGCGCCGCGCGTGCCGACCTCGAAGTGGCTGCCTGGACGGATCGAGTCCGCCGCGTTCACGATCCGGCTTTCCGAGCGGCTGCGCGGCGCC
>DAOOQY010000625.1:0-3556 GCA_035389025.1 Verrucomicrobiota bacterium | reverse complement strand
CCCTCGCCTGGAGATGGTCATCCGATGGGACCCGGTTGTGGGTGCTCGGATCGGATCTCGAGCTTGGAGAATTCGATGGTTCACCGTGGGAGGCCGGCGAAGCCAAGGCCGCCAGCATTCCTTTCCGGCATTTGATCCCAGCCCGGACTAAGCCAGAGCGCGCGAGGGAGACTTGGTTCTAGTGGCTATGAGTCTTCCACCAACACCGCCGCGCCGTCGCGCTGTTGTGCATTCTCCGGAAGGCCAGCGCTTCATTTCAGGCCGGATGGGACGTGGCTGCTCACCGCCCCGCTCGGTGGTGGCTTTCAGCAAGTTGAGGCGCAGCGCGGGTCTCTACTGGCCTGTTCGAATGTCACAGGACGGGACCCTCATGACAGCCGGAAGCGGGCTGAGCGGGACGGCGACGAGGGTCGACACTTGAACAGTCACGATGAAAGCAACAACCCCAATGCAGAGAGATGGTGAGCCAACGGGAGCCACCGTGGACCGTCCGCGTCGCGGAGTTTTGCGCTGGGCTCTGGCCGGCTTCGGCCTTGGCGCCGTCAGTGCCACCGCCTACCTGTTGCTGGGCGGCGAGTACTTCCTGTTCATCCCGCGTTGGGCGGAGATCGTCTTCTACCCCGGCTTCCTGGCGGGCAACGCGGCCTACAAATGGCGCCTGAGTCAGGAGGCCAGCAAGGTCGTGGGGGTGCTGGCCGTCGGTTTGGTCTATGCCGCGCTGGCCGCGCTGGTCCGGGTCGCATGGTCCGCCGTCAAACACCGCCGCGCGTCAGCCGCCCTGAACCAAAACTCCGCATGACCAGGCGACTTTGACCGAGGTTCTTCTGGTATGTCCATCCAACGGATTGATGCGTATGAAAGCACAACTCGCTATTCTCAACCGTCGTCACTGGCTGGCGACGGCTATCCTCCTGGCTGCCTCCACCGGCTTCTTGGTCACGGCTGCCGAGGTTCCTCCGCAGGCCAACGCTGCCGCACTTCAGCGGTTGCAGGAGCAACTCGACCAGCAGACCAAGCGGATTGACCGGCTCTACAAAGCCATCGGACCGCATCTCGCGGAGTTGGAGGAACGTGCCGCCGAGATCGAGAAACAGCAGGCGGAGGACAAGGCACTCGCCCTGGAGCCGATTCGCGAGGTGGCAGACGAAGGCCTCGGCAGCATCGGCTGCGTCAATCCAGCCGCCGCCGAGTTCGCGGTCCTCACCACGGATGGTGGCGTGCGCATCTTCGACGCCGTCGGCAAAGCGGCAAAGGAACTCCGGCAACCAGGACAGGAAGTCACTTGCCTTGCCTTCTCTGCCAGCGGTTCCGAATTGCTCACGGGAACGGCGAGCGGCGCCTTGCTGGGCTGGGATGTTGCCAAGGGCAACAGCCTCACGGTCTGGACCAACGTCGGGCGGAAGGTGGACCGCGTCACCTGGCTGGGCAAGGACCGCGTGGTTTGGGGCAGCATGGTCAAGTACTGGGAGGACGGCGGCAAACCCGTGGATCACGACAAGCCGGCGGGCGCGGTCCTCGATCGCGCCACCGGCCAACTTCGTTGGAGCTTCCGCAGTTTCGTCCGCGATGACTTCTTCACGCTGGCCGGGGCGCAGGATGGCAGCCGGCTCGTCGTTCAAGAGATTCCTGGCCAGGCTCGCGGTGCATTCCTGCTCGATGGCGCCACGGGCGAGGTGCGGCATACCTGTACGGACAATGCAGACGGCCACAGTCCCCTCTCCCTTGCCCTTTCGCCAGACAGCCGGGTGCTGGCGGTGGGCTACGCCCCGTACGACATCATCCTGTGGAATGCGCAGACCGGCGCCCGGCAGAAGTTGCTCAAAGGCCACAGCAACTGGGTCGTGAGCCTGGCCTTCTCGGCGGATGGCAAGCGGCTCATCTCCGGCGCCGGGGACAGCACCGCGCGCGTCTGGGATGTGGAAAGCGGCAGCGAAATCGGTCGCATCCGGTTCCAGGGCGAATCGACCTACGTTGAGGGCGTCGGGTTGTCGCCGAAAGCGGACGTTGCGTTTGCGGCGGTGCGGGGGACGTTGGTCGTGAGCAAGCTGGTTCGGTGAACTCAGCCCAGACACCAACACGTTCGAACCGAAGAAAGGAACGACATGAAGCACCGTCTGCTTTCCGCCCTCGTACTGACGGTCGCGCTTGGACTTCATCCCGGTTGCGCCCGCGGAGCTGAATGGGCCTACCAAATCCTGCACGAGTTCAGCAGCACCGCGGGCGGACCTTGGATGCCGTGGGAGCTTGTTCAGAGTCGGGACGGGAACCTCTACGCCAGTTCCGAGGTGGGCAGGAGCAATCATGTGGGGACCGTCTTTCGCCTCGCGCCGGGAGGAGCGATTACCACCTTGCTCTCGTTCGGCAGCGGGAATGGCGATTACCCGCAGGAGGGGCTGATCGAAGCAGCGGATGGCAAATTTTACGGCACAACTTATCAGGACGGCGGCACCGCGAGCGGTGCGGTCTTTCGCATCACTCCGCAGGGTGGCTTCACGGTGCTCCACCGTCTCGACTGCGCCAAGGGAGAAGGCCTCGGTCCGATTTGTCGTCTCACACAAGTCCCGAACGGCGAGATCTACGGCACGACGTTCTATGGAGGGGCGAGCGGCTGCTTCGGCAACAGCGCCGGCACGGTGTTCAAGCTCACGCCCAACGGTGCGTTTACGACCGTGGTGTCGTTCGATGGAACCAACGGCAGCAACCCGCAGTGCGGCCTCGTGTTTTCGCCGGACGGCCACTTCTATGGAAGCACCACCGGCGGTGGCGGCCCAGCGGGCGACGGATACGGGACGATCTTTCGGCTGACCACCAACGGAGTGCTCACCACACTCCACACGTTCGATTACCGAAAAGACGGCAGCCGCCCGAGCGGCAGCCTCTTGCTCGCCACGGATGGCAACCTCTACGGCACGACCGAATATGGGATCAAGCAGGACTTCGGCACCATCTTCAGAATGGCGCCCGATGGGGACCTGACTACACTGGTCAATTTCAATGGAAACAATGGCCGTTATCCGCACGGAGATCTGATCCAAACCAGCAATGGCTTCATGTATGGTCGGACCATCACCGGCGGTCCGAACGATGCCGGCACCCTGTTTCGGCTCAACGCCAACGGCGACTTCACCACGATCCTGGACTTCAACGGAGCCAACGGTGGTGGTCCTTGGGCGGCCTTGGTTCAGGGTCGCGACGGACAGCTCTACGGCTCGACGGCCATGGGGGGAGCTGGTCAAGGGGGAGTCGCTCTTGGCCTGTCGCCGCGCCCAGAGCTCACCAACCTCAGTCGCTCAAACGACGTCGTCACTTTGACCTGGACTTCATTCACCAATGGCGTTTATCGGGTGCAACAGAACACGAGCCTGACCCCCAACAACTGGATGTCGCTTTCGCCGGAGATCACCGCAACTGCCGATACAACCGTTCGCACGTTCCCAGCAGCCCCCGGCGACGCGGCGTTCTACCGCGTCCTCTTGCTGCAGTGATTCATTGGGCCACAAGATAGGCAACAAATGCGCACGAACCGGAAGAGGGATTGGTTCGATGACGACGAATC
>DAOOQY010000624.1:0-3556 GCA_035389025.1 Verrucomicrobiota bacterium | reverse complement strand
ACAGCCCGTCCCGCGACCCCCGCGCCCGCCGCCGCCGGGCCAGGGGCCAGGAGCGACTCGGATTCCGCCCAGCGGGTGACCGCCCTGTTGGACGAAATCGCGAGTCTCAGCGCCGAGCGCGACACCCTCCAGGTCAAACTGCGCGAGGCCCTGACGGTTCAGCCGGCGGCGGTGGACCCGCGCGAATTATCCAAGGCCGAGCGTCGCCTCGAGGAGGCGCTGGCCGAAAACCAGAACCTCAAGGCCAACCTGGCCGAACATCAGGCCAAACTGGCGCGCGCGGCCGACCTGGATGCCTACGCCGAAGCGCAGAAGGCGTTGAAAGAAGCGAACGACGCGCTCAAACGCCAAACGGAGTCCGTCACCGACCTCACCAAGGAGCGGGATGCCTTGCAACAGAAACTCCAACGCGCGACCGACAAGGCTCAAGCCCGAGCGGCTCGTGAGGAATCGAAGCCGACAAAGGCCGATTCCGCCGCTTACGCCGAAGCTCAGAAGGCGTTCAAGGAGGCAAGGGATTCGCTCCGCCGCCAGGCGCAAGCCCTGACCGCCCTGACCAAGGAACGCGATTCCCTGCGCGAACAGATCGACCGCGCGAACCGCAGAAGCCAAACGCGCGCCGCTCAGGACGATTCCAAGCTGATGGCCGAACTCAAAGCCAAGGCCGATGAGCTGAAAGCCAAACTCGATCAGGCCCAGACAACGCTCGAAGCGGAACGCGGTCGTTCGGCCATCCTCGAGTCCGAGAAACTCACCCTCGAGAACCGGGTGATGTCTCTGTCCGCTCGCTCCGCCGCTCCCGCCCCGGCCCCGGTCGCACCCGCAGCCGCCAGCGCCGCCCCCGCCCCCGCTCCAGCGCCGGCCGCCCCAAGCCCGACTCCGGTGACCGCGGTGGCGCCCGCGGTCAGCCCGGCACCCGCCGCGGCGCCCTCGAGCAAGGCCGAGAAGGCCGCCGAAAAGGCCTGGGTCAAGCAACTCGAGCGCGAACGCAACGATTTGCGCAAGCGGGTGGCCTCGCTCTCGCGCGAGGTGCAGGATCGCAAAGTGCGCAGCGGAACCGCGCAGCAGGATCGGCTCGCCGAGGAACTTGCCATCCTGCGCGCGCGCATCCAGGTGTATGAAGCGCGTCAAGTCCCCTTCACACCCGCGGAGTTGGCCCTGTTCAACACCAAGCCCGCTCTGAGCGATCGGGCCGAGCTTTCCGCGTCGAAACGCCCCGCGCGACAAATCCCGGCCGGCGCCGCGGCCCTGGTCGCCGACGCCCGTCGCGCCTTTCAGCGCGGCCAGCTTGCCGAAGCCGAGCAGAAATTCCGGCAGGCGCTGGTTTTGGACGAGAAGAACGTGAATCTCCTGACCGACCTTGCGGCGACGCATCTGCAGCAGGGCCAACTGGAGGCTGCGGAAGCGGCGTTGAACAAGGTGACCGCGCAGGAACCCAACGATCCCGAGGCCCTCGCTCTGCTGGGTCTGCTGCGCTATCAGCAGGCCAGGTATGACGAGGCGCTCGATGTCCTGAGCCGGGCCGCGCAATTCAACCCGGACAACCCGCATACTCAGAACTACCTTGGGATCACGCTGGGCCTCAAAGGCCAGCGCGGCCCCGCCGAACAGGCGTTCCGCAAGGCCATCCAACTCAGCCCCGACTATCCGGAAGCGCACTACAACCTCGCTCTCATCTACGTCCACCAGAAGCCACCGTTCCTCGAGTTGGCGCGCTGGCACTACAACAAAGCCCTCGCCGCAGGCCACCAGGCCAATCCCGAGATCGAGCGATTGCTCAGCGGCGCCCCCGCCGAATCATCGGCGTCACGCAGTCCCTGACTTCCGCGCTCGCCATTCGCCGTTGTGCTGCCATAATCCACACCGTGCGTGCATACGAGAACACTCTGAAGCAAGCCGTGAGGACCATCACCGCCATGACGCTCAGCGCCCTGGCCTTGCTTGCCGGCTGGGCCGGGCGCGCCGCCGACGACCAGGCCGGGTTCGGTTTCCAGGGACCGGAAATCTTCCCCATTGACAACCTGATCACCCTCCTGCGCGCGGCGGATTTCGACGGCGACGGGGCCCAGGATTTGATCGTGGTGAACAACGCCCGCTCGAAGATCAACATTCTCTTCAATCGCGCCGGCAAGACCAACGATCTCGCCGCCCAGCCGATCAGGCGCGAGATCAATGAACTGCCGCCCGATGCCCGGTTCCGCATCGAGTCGCTGGCATCCGAGAAGACCATCTCGGCGCTGGTGGTGACCGATTTGAACGAAGACCATCGGCCCGATCTGGCTTTCTTTGGCGCCCCCAAGGAACTCGTCGTCCAGTACAACGAGGGGACCAACACATGGAGCGCCCCGCGCCGCTGGAGCATCGAGGACGGCCTGCTGGATTCGAACGCCCTGACCAACGGCGACCTCAACGGCGACGGACTCGAAGACCTGCTCATGCTCGGTGAGAGCACACTCTACTTCCTGGCCCAGAAGCCCGACCACACCCTCGCCGAGCCGGAGAAAATCCCGTACAGCGGAATCGTCAAAGCGGCGCAGATCATCGACATCGACGGCGACGGCCGCTCAGATTTGATGTTGGTGAACTGGGAGCATGCGAACCCGTTCCGGTTCCGCCTTCAGACTGCAGCCGGCCAGCTTGGCCCCGAGGTCCACTTCACCCTCCCCGCCATTCGTTCGTATGCCATGGAAGACCTCGATGGCGACAAGAAGACCGAGGTCATGACCATCGCCGCGAAATCGGGACGCGCCCAGATTGCCAACTTCATTCCCAAACCGGCCGAGGCGCTGACCGGCGATTTCAGCCAGGGCCAGTTCCAGGTCGTTCCCTTCGCGAAGACAACCAAGAACCGGCGCGGAATCGCCTGGGCCGACGTCAGCCACGACGGCTTGTCGGATCTCCTGGTCGCCGAGCCGGACAGCGGACAGGTCTCGTTGTTTCTCCAGCAGCCCGATGGTTCACTGGCCGCGCCCCGCACCTTCCCGACTTTCACCGGCATCGGCGAACTGGGCGTTGCGGACTGGGACGACGACGGGCGGGCCGAGATCTTCTTCCTCAGCGCGGATGAGCGCCAGATCGGGGTCAGCCGCCTCGACGAGGCCGGGCGGATTGCTTTTCCGACCCTGATTCCGATCGAGGGGCGGCCTCTGACGATGGCCGCGGGCAGGGTCCGCGCGGGTCAGAAGCCGCTGCTGGCGGCCATCGTGGATGTGGACGGCAAACGCGAGTTGTGGCTGCGCGCCGCGGACGGCGCCGTCACGCGCCAGAAGCTCAGCGAGGCCTTCAAGTCCAACCCATCGAGCCTGACAATCCACGATCTCAACCATGACGGCTTGCCCGATCTGGTGGTGTTGATTCCGTATGAAAAGGTGAAAGTCCTGCTCCAGGGCGACACCGAATCCTTCGACGAACAGGACGTCGCCCCGCCCGGCGGCAGCGCCGAGCAGCCGTGGTTGAGCGCCGCCGACGTGGACGGCGACGGCAAAGCAGAACTGTTGCTCGCCCAAAAGAACTTTGTCCGGGCCGTGGTCCTGCAAGCCGACGCCGGCCCCAAGGA
>DAOOQY010000623.1:0-3560 GCA_035389025.1 Verrucomicrobiota bacterium | reverse complement strand
CCTGCTGGCGGTGCAAGCCGTCGAGCGTGGAACGTTGAACCCCGCCCCGGACGCGCCGGGCGCACCGCGCGTTGAAGCCGCTCCGGTTCCGCCGGACGCCCAGCCCGAGACCGTCTTCGCCTCATTCGACACCTGGGCGAACGCCTTTCTGACGCATCCATCCACGGCAACAAGCCAGATCGAGGAAGGCCGCCGATTGGCCATCGCCCGGCGCGAAGCGCTGGCGCGTGAGATCAAAGTGAATCCAAGGCGCGCCCTCGAGCGCGCGGTGTCGTGGAGTTGGCGGCAACGCCTGCCGTCCGAGATCGCCGCGTACCTCGAGGAAGTGGTCGTTGGGCGTGGCAGAATGCAGGTCTATTTCGCCTCTCCCCTGCCCGGGGCGGATTACCGGGAGTTTCCCGGCGGCAAGATGCGGTATGTGACGATGGCCGGCTCGGGCCGCACCTACAGCACGTACGTTTACGGGCGGCGTCTGCTGCAGATGAGCCAGGATGACATCGCCATCCACGGCATCGCCGTAGGCAACCTGCTTGCCTTGCACGAGAATCCCGCGCGGCTCCTCGATGCCGACGAGGGCGCCGCTCGCCTGGCGGCTGACGGGATCCAAACCGCTTCGACATGCTCGATCTGCGGCGCGGCGCTGCACGGAGAGAGGCGCGTGTTGGATTACGGGGGGCAGCCCCTGGTCGTCTGCGGGCTGAGCCATGCTGTTGAATTGAATGGCATACTCGCCGCCGCCGAGGTCGAGGCGCGCCGCGTGGCGCTCGCCTCCGGTGGAGGGGCGCCCGTGGGTGGCAACGGCGCGTGGACCAATCCGCCCCCCGAGAATCCGGTCGGGTCGTGGGGCAGCAAACGGGTTCTCTTCATGCGCCTGGTCTTTCGCGACGACACCGAGGTGCCGATTTCCGAGTCTGAGGCGACCCAGGTGATGCATGAAGTCAATGACTTCTATGTCGAAGCCTCGTATAATAAGGCCAGTCTGGTCACAACCGTCACTCCTGTCCTCACGCTGCCGTATCCAAAACTCGATTATTCCGCCGAAGGCCCCGGTCTGATCCTCGCCGATGCGATCGAGGAAGCCCGCAAAGCGGGAATCGCAGCCGATAATTACGACTTCATCGTCATGCGCCATCCCAACGTTCCCGGATTCACGTGGGGCGGCCTGGGAGGGGGAGGAGTCGCCTGGCTCCAGGGCAACGGGGCCGGGTTGATCATCCACGAACTCGGGCACGTGTTCGGCTTGGGCCACGCCAATTTCTACGACACGCGGCGGGCGGCCTTGCCCAATAACCCGAACAACAACCCGTTCGACATCGACAGCCTGGTCGGCCACGACAGCGTCTTCGGCGTAGGCGACGATGTCGAGTATGGCGACGTTTTCGATGTGATGGGCGGCGGGGGCGGCGAGGGCCCCGCGGCCACCACCAACCAGCAGGTGTCTACTTTCGCGGGCCACTTCAATGCGATCGGCAAGAACCTCCTGGGCTGGCTTCCCAACCCCTACATTGCCGAAGTGACGGAGGGGGGCACCAACCGGATTTACTTCCACGATACGCCCAGGCTGGTCGAGGGCCGACAGTATGCCCTCAAGGTGGCCAAGGACGCGCAGCGTACCTATTGGGTCAGCGCGCGCGGAAAAGTCCAGACACCATACACGACCAACGGCGTCGAACTGCACTTCAGCGCGTGGCAGCAGGCTCTGGGATACAGCCAGCTCCTCGACACAACCCCGGGCTCGATGCCGGGGCGCCAGGACGCTCCAATCGCAGTCGGACGGACCTACGCGGATGAGGAATCCAAGGTCTACATCACCCCCACAGCCAAAGGCGGCGCGGGCACCAACACCTGGTACGACATCGTCGTCCACAAAGAACCCCACCCGGACAACGTCCCTCCCGCGATGGAGTTGACTGTGTCCACAAACGTCGTCCGCCCCGGTGGGAGCGTGACGTTCACCGTCAGCGCCACGGATGATGACGGCGATGCGCTGGCCTATTACTGGGACATGAGCGACGGTGCCGTGGCGCCCAACAGCCCGACTATGACCCGCCTGTTCGCCGATGCCGGCCAGTACGTCGTCCGCGTCGAAGTCAGCGACATGAAAGGCGGCCTTGTCAGCAAACACACGGTCATCAACGTCGGCTCGCCGGGCACCTTCCGCATCAGCGGCCAGGTCGTCAGCACGGACGGCTTGCCTCTGCAACGGGTCCGCGTCTCGAACGGGTCCCTGACCGAAGGTTCGTACGATTACGCCGAAGATTATCAGTGGACGTACACCGATGCCGACGGGGCCTTCTCACTCGTCAATCTGAGCAATCGCACGTACTCGATCGGCGCCCACATCGAGGGCTACATCACCCGACCGCTCAATTTCGAAACCTCGATCACGATTTCGGACAAGGATGCCGAGGGCGTCTTGTTCATGGCGACGCGCAGACCCGTCGTGACGGTCAAGCGAGTCAGCGACGCCGTGGTCGCCTCCGCAACGCCCGGTCTCTTCGAACTGACGCGAACAGGCGATACCAACACCGCGCTGCAGGCTGTCTTCCTTCTGGGCGGCTCGGCTGTCGCCGGGGCCGATTACGCGGACTGGACCAACATCGTCACGCAGACCAATGTCACTCCAAACCCCTTCGGCGACGTCGAGACACCGCATGATTTCTATGCGATCGAGTTCCCCACGGGGATCGTCACCGCCCAGATCGAGATTGCGCCGCTGGGCGACCCGGCCACCGCCGTCGACAAGGAAGTGGCTCTGACACTGATGTACCCGCTTCAGTTCATCCAGCTTCTCATCACCAACGGCGTCCCCGAAGGAACTCTGGCCACCAACACCAATGTCTTCAACTACAGCGGATGGGAATTGCGCTCCGTCAACGGCGTCGATACCTGGTTCCAGACCTATTCCGAGTACCTGCCCGCCTTGCCCGGTGAAGCCCGCCTCGCTCTCAAGGGAGTCCTGCCCGCCCTTCCGACTGTGTCGGCCTTCGCCCTTGTCCCAACCGCCATGGAGAACCTGAATGACGGCGCCATGTTCACCGTCGCGCGTTCAGGTCCCACAACCCAGCCGCTCTCTGTAACGCTCGAAGTCGGAGGAACGGCCACCCCGGTGTCAGACTACATCGAGGTGCCCGCCACGGTCGTCATCCCGGCCGGGTCCGCCTTCATCAATCTCCCGGTCATCGCTCTCGAAGACCTCTACCTCGAAGGCAATGAAACGGTCACGCTCAAGGTGCTCGAGAGTTCGGGCTATACCGCCAGCCCCGATGCCGCGTCCGTCACCATCGTCGATAACGACATGCCCAGGGTCACCATCGTCGCCACGGACGCCGTCGCCTCGGAATCCGGACCCGATACGGGCATCATGATCATCACTCGCGAGGGCGATATGAACAGCGAACTGCTGGTGAGTTACCTCGTCGGAGGAACGGCAGTCAGCGGACGCGACTACCGCGCCCTCTCCGGGACCGTGACAATACCGGCCGGACAGCCGTCGGCCTCGATTCTCATCACGCCGCGCGACAATGGCGTCCGGGATGGAGGCAACACGGTCGAGGTCT
>DAOOQY010000622.1:0-3560 GCA_035389025.1 Verrucomicrobiota bacterium | reverse complement strand
ATTGAGAGCCAGGTGTCGAGCCGCTCGGAGGCGAGGGTTGTGCCTCGCGCCGGACAGGCCACGCGGACAAATCGGGTGATCGCAAACTGCTTTTGCTTCAGCAGGGTGTTGAGTGCGTTCAACTCCTTGTACTGGTGCTCGCGAGCCTCTTTCAGTTCGCCTTCGGTGCTCCCCGCCGCCAACTTGAACACGTCCAGGTCCTCCCCGGCGAACGGTTCCTGGCCGGCTGGCACACCGCAGCGACAGAGCAGTTCACCAATCAAGCCGCCGCGCGAGTGGGACACCAAGTGCAACTCCGCGCGCGCCGGCAATTGTGTGGCCAGAGCAATGGCATTCTGGATCGGACTGACCGTGAGCGTGGGATGCTCGAAGGCATAGATGCGGTCGCCGTAACGCCGGCTCAGTTCCTGCCATACAGCCGCCACCTCCGCCGCCTGTGGTTTGGCCTTCTCGCCTGCGGCGGGTGGCCACAGGGCGCCGAAGCTCCCCTTGGTGCTCGACGCCGTGCCGTGAAGGAACACCAGAATCGGCTGCTGCGCCTCGACCTTGACCTCTCCCTCGACCGGTTCGAGGGCACCTGCGGGCGACTTCAAAACGCGGTGGAGACCTGGGCGTGGGATGAGGTGCTTCTCGAGCGCGGCCACCGCCAGCAGCATCTTCTGTGCAAACTTCGGCTCGAGGTCGACCTTGACCACACGCAGGCCCTTGATCAGCCAGGACGCCCCGCCTCGCGCCGGACCGCCCAGGCTGAGTGAGGCCGGGAACATCGTTGCGCCCGAGGCGGCATCCCGCGGCGCCTGGCCCGGATACCGCTGTTGGAATTCAGCCCAACTCGTCACGAGTCGGAAGCCGTTGTCCAGTTCGATCTCGAGCACGTCGTCCCCGGCGATGTCCTTCACCTCGATCGGTGGCGTACCGGCCGTGCGCGCCGCGTCGAAACTCACGGCCACCTTGGTCTTGGCTTTGAAGACCCCTTGCCCCGCCGGGCTGGTGGTGATTTCGCCGCCGGGCTCGACTGTGCCCGCGATGCGAAGGGTGGATTTCATACTACGTCCATGCCTCTCTAATGACCGCGATTCTCAGTGAAGTCACTGGCTTGCCAGGTAGTCGAGCAGGGCGAGCAGGCCTGCGCCAGTGAAGGGCATGAGGATAGCCCTGAAGACAGGCTGTTCAGCAACCGGCGCGAAGGCCCCTTCGGTGGTCGCCGAGATTTCACGGATCATCAGTTCGATCTGCCCTTTCAGTGCCTGGCCGGCGTTGCCTTGGCTAATGACCGAGGAGAGCTTCTGGTTCAGGTTCTGCAGGGCGTTCTTACGGACTGCCTCGGCGGCACGGCGAAGCCGCAACGCGCTGACAAACGTGACCACAAAACTGAGTCCCACGGCGACCAGCAACGGCCAGGGCCAGCGCCAACGGTCGAAGAAGGTGGCTCGCGATAGGACCATGATCCCCAGAATGAGAAATGGAACTGGCATGAGCTTCCCAAGGTTCCTGCTGCATTCCCGCACCACCCAGATGTCAATCCAGTCCTCGAGTACGGGGCCAGCGGGACTGGTGTCGAGGTTGCGCTGCCTTTGAAAGTGGGCGGTGATTGTGCCCTTCCAATCGGTGGGGAGACCGACGAGCCAGATGAGCCGTGCGCAAAGTCGCGTAGCATCCATCAGATAGAATATGGCGACAGTCATGCCGAGGACGCTGGCGCATAGAACGACACGGTCTGCACGGAGACTGTCGCGCCCGCGGTAAGGAACGACCGGTGGGCCCAGAACCGCCATAAGCACACAGATCACAGCCAGGTAGATCACCAGCCACGGAAGGATGCGGCCCATCCGGGCGCGAAACCTTCTGAGGTGGAGGTACTCACGTAGGAGTTGCTCTCCGCAGAGAGGGTGCGGATGGAGTGTGCTCTGCGCCTGGCAAATTGCGCGAAAGCGCCAGCCGCTAATGCTGTTCGCCATGAATAACCGGCGGAACAAGGCCGCAAGGGAGACGCGGGCCACCGGCTCGTCCGCGTCAGGCTTTCGCTTCGCTTTGGCCACATCGGCATCGGCCCATCCCACGTGACCTCCCGCGTCTGCGGAGTCGGACTGTGAGCAATCAAAGCCTTGATGCAAGAGTTCCCCCAGCCGCTGCTTTTCGCGCGTCCCGATGATCCAGGCCTGGGTGAGGAAAGCGACGCTGAGCCAAAGGACGGCCAGGCGCAAGAGCTCTGTCGGCCAGATGCTGATCCCCTCGGTGAAAGCGACTGGCTCCCCACTCGAATGCGAAGAGTTGGCCGCGGCCAGCACCCACAGACACAACCAAGCCATCAAGCCCGAAAGGCCAATCAGGCACAATTCCTTGGCGCGGTTTTCGGAGCTCGATGGAGGCAAAGCGGGCGGGGCCACGATTGCGGTATGGACGATAAGACCGAGGAATCCGGCTGCGATTAGGCAGATGCCAAGTTGGAACCAAGCCAAGGAGCCACGAAATGGGTCTCGCGCATTCGATTGCGACAAGGTGTCCGATTTGCCGCGACGCACCATGAGCTCGAAAGGAAAGGTCTGCCCCAGTTCGAACAAATGCGGTTCCATTGGCGGCCGTACGCGCAACACCGGGTCGTCCAAGGCAACTCGGGTCGCAAGAAAGCTGGCGGTCTGGTACGTGTCGCGGAAGGGTGGGATTTCTCCTTGGATCGGTTCGGGCAGCTTGAGTCCATAGCTCGAGGCAACGATGAGGTTCCGGCTCCATGCCAACTGCGAGGGGTGGAACATTCGCGCGTCGAGGTCGGTCGTGAAGAAGATGGCTTCCGGGAAATACTCCCGCAGGGCTTGCAGCAGCAGGAGTTTGTCGTAAACATCGGATCCCAGCACGCCGATCGCCCGGAATCTGCGGCGCCCCCAGACCGAGTTGGCTGAGAACGAGGGACTCTCGGTCTCGAGTTCCCGAATCCGTTCCACCAGGCGTCGCGCATGGTCGAGTTGGCTGGTCCCTTCCGGACGCTCCATTTCCCTCATGTTAACACTGCGGTTTCCGGCCGACGATTCGTCAACCGTTTGCGACGGTTTCCCCTTCGCCTGCTCCCGCAGTGCAAATTGGCCATCCAAACCCCGCAGGTAGCTGAATTTGTGGATGCGCTTGCTGACGGCGGCCAAGGCAGAGGCGTCTCGCAGGCCATTGGTTGCCGCGAGCGAAAAGGCCTGCGGCAGCGAACGTCCATAAACTGTGTCCCACTCCGAGATGAGCGCAACGCGGGTCTGTTCCTCCATGTTCGTCAGGTTCAATCCCCGCAGCCTCAGTTCCGCGACCAGCGACTCCGCAAGCTGATCATCGAGGCAAGTCAGGTTGACAAAACTCAGGCCGCAAGCTTCGAAGGCGCTCTGCACTCGCTCGCGGGGATGCTGTGGTTTCGGCTGGCCATCCAGCCGCCAGTCCGGCGCTGTCGCGGAGGCCGAGAAGAAACAGACGTTCGTGAACCACACCTGGGCCTCGGAGGGATCGATGCGCTCGCGCAGCATGGCACGCAGTCGTTAGCGCTTGCGAGAAATGACCCGGGTGTTCTCATGAGAAGTGACCCATTT